>JAFUZM010000299.1 GCA_017476605.1 Clostridia bacterium | reverse complement strand
CGCTTCTGCTCCTTAAAGTAATCAAGGATTCCCCACTTTTCATCCATGTAGGTGTTCATGGAGTTCTCGTAGACATTATGCAGGAGATAGAAATCAAAATACTCTACCCCGCATTTTTTGAGCTGCTGCTCAAAGATCTCCTCGGGATGATAGCTTTTCATGATCTGGTGTCCCGGATACTTATTCGCCAAATACCAGCTGTCCCTTGGATATTTGGAAAGTGCCTTTCCGATTGCAACCTCGCTCATTCCGGAGTGATACGGCCAGGCTGTATCAAAATAATTGACCCCACCGGCAATGGCATCGTCCATCATCTTCTGAAGCGTCTTCTCGTCAATGGCCCCACCCTCCAGGACGGGCAGCCGCATACAGCCAAATCCCAGTCGAGAGAGATTCTCTCCGCATGTCACGTTGTACTGCATCTTCTCCTCCTTGTCACAAGGCAATCCCTGTTTGTCGTTTTTCGATTGCTGAAATCGAGAAACCACATTTGCTATTGCGCCACGCATTACGTCATATGTCCGTTACTCCGGCCACGTCTCACAAAATCCGGTAACGTACCAGTCCTCTTTTTGCAGGGTATACTGGCAGTTTTCCCGCGTGATCTCATTTTCCGGAACCGTGAACATATTCACCAGTTTCTTTTTAGGTGCTGCGCTGTACCGGTAATTCATCCGCTTGATTCGGGAACCCAGATTCCCCTCAATGGACGTCAGCTCATAAAGATCGTCCCCCAGGGGCTTTACACTTTCCACAATGGCCACATGTGTATACGGCGTCGACCCGCGAACCCCGTAGATCACAAGATATCCGGGCTTTGGAATGGCACCCGTGGCTGCATCCAGCCATCTGTCCCTTGCCTCAAATGCCTTATAGACATTGCCGACCCGGCCTTCCATGGCGGTAAACACCTTTCCGGTTTCCGGATCCTCCTGATTCCAGCGAACCAGATCCAGACCACTGTGATAGGCACACCAAAGCTGGAACACAGAGCACCATCCGATTTCCCGGTTATCATGATAATACCATTTGGTATATTCATTGTTTTTGGGCAGGAGTTCAAAGGGATGCTTTTCAAACTGCGCTCTGGCCGTCAGGACAAACAAGCGCGCGCTTTCAGGCATTTCTGCAGGAAACTCCAGGTCATAGGTTTCATTGATGTCCGTTTCTATCTCGCTCGCCTCAATGTGGGGCGGGATTTCCATGTTGACCGGTGCCGGGTCCTTGGCTGCCAGTGCAAGCACCGGCAGGAAAAGAAAAAGCACCAGAAGTAAAGCCCAGTTTCGCATATAAGGTTCCTCCATCAGGCCCAGTTTTTAAAGAGTGTTGAATAAAGAAGACAGGAAAGAAAGGCACAGCGGTATTTCATGAGTCCGAGACGAATGGCTGTCCGCGGTGCAATTTTCCTCAGTCGAAGACCATGATACAGTGCCCGGATGTCTGCGCGTCCCATATACTCTTTGATCCATCTGATCCGCTCCGGGAAGGAATACGGCGTCTGATTTGTGCAGATATTCCTGACCGCATCCACAGACATTTTCCGCTTTCGAATCCTCATCCGCTCCATACAGAGCGGGGACCCGGAGAGTAGCTCTGTCAGGGCCTCATTGGAGCGCTCCAGGGAATCCGGGATGTATTTGCTGTATCGCTTTGTAACGCTTCCCTTATAGAACCTGTAGTGATAGTAGGCCCGGTCCACTACCGTAATTCTCCTGCAGTTCAGATAGCACGTGATGATAAACAGCAGATCCTCTGCATAGTGAATGTCCTCACGAAATCGGATCGTTCCAATCACGCTGCGCCTGAACAAATTGCGCGGGGTATACCCGGAAAGCGGCTGCCCATCCCCATCCTTTGGGAGCGCCAGCATGGCCGGAATCAGTTCATCCAATATGGCACCGGACTCAAATACCCGGCCATCCTCAAATCCCAGCGGAACATTGATCTGTTCATTTTCTCTGTCTTTAAATACCCGGCAGAAGCTGACATCACTCTGGTCCCGCTCGCAGGCCCCGACAAGCGCTTCAAGCATCTCCGGTTCATACCAGTCATCTGCATCACAGAAGGCGATGTACCTGCCGGATGCCCGGTCAATACCCGCATTCCTTGCTGCGGACACGCCGCGATTTTCAAGAAAGGTAATCACCTCAATGCGGGGATCCGAGTTTTTAGCTGTCAAAAGGAGCTCACCGCTGGCATCTGTGCTGGCGTCATCGACAAAAATCAGCTCCGTATCCGTAATAGTCTGTTTTTGCAGCGAGGCGATGCACTCCTCAAGAAACAGCTCCGCATTGTGCACCGGAATGATCACCGAAACCAGAGGCATCCTTATTCCCCCCGATCCTCAAGATTCGACCGCCAGAGCGGCGCCTGGACCAGCAGGAACGTACAGCCGATGACGGAAAAGGGTGCGTATACGGATTCAAACATGCCCACCAGGATGAAAACGACACAGAAGGCCAGCGGCGTGCATGCAAGGGGACTTTTATGCCGATGCAGCCAGTAATAACGGAACGCCCGCACCGTCGCCAGTATGGTATAGGCAATCAGCAGAAGTCCGGCAATAATGCCGTTATTGTATATGATACCGAGAAAGGCATTATGTGCATTGAAATGCCGGTCACCGGCACCATCCTTGGCCACCCATTCCCGGATCACGCTGGTTTCATGCCCGTTCCACGTAATATGATGCACGATTTCGGTCCAGATGCCCCAGCGGTCACTGGTCAGGTCATCCATGGTCAGCGTTCTCTCCTCCGGCTTCGGAAGCGTCACCGGAACGTTGTCCCGATGACTTACCTCAATGGCCAGTGCATAATCCTCCTCATAGGCCTGCCAGATCTTGTCTCTCGTGATCTTGATGCCGCCGGCAATGCCAAGGATGACAAGAATGGCAATGGCCGCAAGCCAGCGCTTTGGATGTTTGGCCGTTCCCGCAATAATGGAGCTGATGAGCACCAGTGCAACCCCGCAAAAGGCCAGCAGGCAGGAACGGGAAAGCGTACAGACAAGCGTCGCAAATCCCAGAATGCCCAGCACGCAGTCAAGGAGCATCAGTCCAAGTTTATGCTCCACATAATTGACATACGCGAGCAGGAAGGATGCCGTCGCCATGACAACACAGCTCATGGCCAGGCAGTTGGCATCATAGAAAATGCCCATATATCCGGGATAGGCAGGGGAAAGAGGAACGCGAATCCAGGATGCAATAAGGAATGGCAGAGCGCCGATCACACAGGCACGCAGAATGGGCCTGAAGGTCGCATCATCGCTCCTGGAGGCAAAGACCGTAAACGTGAACGGATAACAGATAAGAAGCGAGACGGATTCCGGCAGCCAGTCCTGATAAAACAGGCCCGAAAGGACCATCATCCCATGGAGGGAAAACCAAAGGATCATCATGCCCTTGTGCAGACTGACCCTGCGTCTGGTCCCGGTGCGTGCACTCAGTGTGACAAACAGCAGCAGGATCATGCCAAACAGCACAAAATACATCCAGCGCATGGGGAATTTGCGCTGCGTAAAGAGCACACAGTATCCCTCAAGTGCGATAAGCGCGACCGTTAAAAGTCTTGAATCAAAAATCTCATTGAACACGCCCGTAAGCCTGTCATATATGTTCAGGAATCCGGTCCCGTCCACCGATGACTTTGACATACTTCCTCCTAATGCAGGTACATGTATATTTAATGATTCGCCAAATCCTTCTGTCAGGCACCTGCTTCGTGACAGTACCATCGCTCACGCGATGGACATGGCTGATGTCCAGCAAAATGACGGGGATCCGCATTCACTGAACCTTTGATTGATTTCGCATGCGGGCATATACCTGCTCCGTCTTCTCGGCATTCGCCGCCCACGTCAGCAGTCTCGCACTTGCCCTTGCATGTTCGCGCATTGCCCGGGTGTCCTCCGGATGAGAAAGCGCCCAGTCCATTGCGTCCCTTACCGCATCTTTATCCCCTGCCGGGACGAGGCGTCCATTGACACCATCCTGTATGGTGTCCGTAATGCCCTCGCCAAGTGCGCCAATGGTGACACACCCGGCCGCCATGGCCTCAAGATAGACAACCCCATAGCCCTCACCATAGCTGGGGAGCACAAAGAGGTCCGCCTCGGCCATTTCGCGCATCACCTCGGCATGGGGCATGCCACCCATAAGCTTTGCCCGGCCCGTAAGATTCAGGTCCGAAATCTGCTGCATCAGGGCATTTTGCAGCTCGCCAATGCCGACAATTCTCAGTTCCGCTTCCGGGAATTTATCCGCAATCTCCGCAAAGGCAGCGATGGTGGTATCCATGCATTTGCGCTTTTTAAGAGAGCCTACCGTCAGAATCCGTCCGGGCTTTCTCACCTCTCCCTCAGGGAGCAGCGAAAAGTCAATGCCGTTATGGACCACCTCGGAAATCTGCTCCGGTGAGCGATATAGCAGAAGACGTGCCATGAGGTTTGATGAAACGGCCATAAGGGCATCTGCCCTCCGGACAATCTCAATGTTTCGTTTCCATGGCATGTTGTCATTTCCAAAATACCGGATGACATCCGTCCCATGTCCGGTCACGGCAAAGGGAACACCAAGCGCTTTGGCAATCTGCATGCCCGCATGTCCGTCCCGGGGGATCGTATGCGCATGCACAAGGTCTACCGTGCATGTCCGGTTCAGCTTCCTTGCAATCGGCAGCGCTGCCTGCAGATACAGCTGTCCTCCTATGAGCTTTTCACCGCGGTCTCCAAAAGAAAGGCATCTGGGAAAGGAAATTTCAACCCCATCCAGCAAAAGATGTTCCGGTGTATCGCGAACAATTTTGGCCCAGTCCGGGCGAAATTTGTCCATCATGGGCGGAATGCTCACGGGGGAAATCACACTGACCTTATGCCCGCGCTGCACCAGTGCGCGCGCCTGCTCATGCACGAAAAAGCTGTAAGGTGAGGCATCTGCCAGACGATGGATCAGCATCAGGATATGATCACTCACCGTTTTCCCTCCAACGCAGCATGATAAAGATCCAGCCACCTCCGGCCGATCTTCGGCCATGCATATTCCGCCGCATTCCGAACGCACCGCTTTGAGCGCTCCTCATACTGTGCCAGTGCATCCAGAATCCGCATACTCTGTTCCTTAATGGCACCGCAGTCAACGGCAAAGCCCACTTCCCCCTCCGGGAACTGGCCATCAAAGCCCTGACCACGGGTATAAAGGACCGGCAGGCCCTGGCTCATCGCCTCAAGATAGACCATTCCAAAGGTCTCCGCCGCACTTGGAACCAGCAGCAGATCACACTGACTGTAAAAGTCACACATGTTTTCTCTTCCGGAAATGGCCCCCAGCAGCCGGTCCTCCGGCGCCAGCGCTGCCTGCATCTCTTCCTCCAGCGGACCGGTGCCGCAGCCAAGGAAAACATACCGTCCGTTCCCCTGATCCAGCATATGCACCGCTGCAAGTGCATCCATCGGGCGCTTTCTCCGATTGAGTTTTCCGGCAAACCCGATGACAATAGGGGAATGCAGCGAGGTTCTCGGCGTCCCGTTCAGCCAGAGCGGATCAATCCCGTTTGGAATCACAAACGTCTTCCGGGTGAGCGTCTCCCGCTCCCCCTCCGGCAGAAACGACATTGCCTGCGTCTTAACCACAGGGCTGAGGACAATGACGGCACTGGCTGCCCGCAGGATTTCCCGGGCCATGGGATGCAGATGCCATTCATATTTCCAGATCACCGCCACATCACTGTAGCGTAGGGTCACTACAAAGGGAATCCCATGCGCCTTATGCAGCCGCAGCGCAATTGATCCGTCGGTAAACAGTGTATGCGCATGCAGCAGGTCATAGGAATCAAGCGGAATCGTCCGTTCAATGACCGGACAGGTCCTCTCGGCCTTGCGAAAGAAAAACAGCGTATCGCTCTTTCGAAGCGTCAGCTCATATCGGGTCTCAACGTCTTTTGGCACATTGCGGCCGATGTTCTCCCGTGATTCCTCCGGGACAAACACGGTCTGCTCCACACCAAGGGCATGGAGCGTTTCAAACAGCTGCGGAAAGACGGTGGAGCCGGCCAGATTGCGGCAGATATGGAGGATCTTCATTTTTTAGCCTGCTTTCCTTTCATCCCCGGCAGCATCATCAGACCGACCATGCTCCCTGTTCCATAAGCAAAATGAAAGAGAGGATACAAAATGAACTCCACTGGGAAAAAACGGATTCCCTTTACCCTGGCAATGTCATATGAGTAGAAGACGTCAAGGAGCAGGTATGCACCCCACTCCAGCATCAGGAGGCCGCCCCAGAGCATCGATCGGGTCAGCAAGACCATGAGAACAAGAAAGATGGTGGAGAGGACAAACGCCATGGGAACAAAATGCCGTATGCTCATGGAGCCCGGAACCAGCGCCATGGTAATGACATTCCACTTTCCATTTGCGTGACCCATTTTCATAATTCCCGGAATCGTATCCCGGCAGTAATAAATACTGCGGATCCGGTGATTGAGGAAAATCTTGCCGCCGTTTTTCCGAATGCGGTAATTGAGCTCATTGTCCTGATTGCGGGTCATCCGCTCATCATAATATCCGATACGGTCAAACAGATCGCGCCTGAAGCAGCCAAAGGGAACGGTGTCCACATAGGCATCCGTATCCGAGATGCGGAACTGGGAATTGCCAACGCCAAGCGGCGTTTCAAGCATGGCCGCGATGGCCTCGCCCATGAATCCGCGTCCCCGTGTCTCAACGACACCTCCGGCGTTTTCGCATCCCTCTTTGCTCAGCAGGGTCTCCACACTGAGCCGCACGTAATCCGGATAGTATTCGGCGTGCACATCAAGGCGCACAATGACCGGTGCCGTGCTGTTTCGGATGCCGATGTTCATGGCATAGGGAACCGTGCGGTCCGGATTGCTGAGAATCCGCACCTGCGGATACTTTGCCTGCATGGCTTTCAGCAGCTCCACCGTACGGTCATCCGAACAGCCATCGACAAAGATGACCTCCATCTTGTCTGCCGGATAATCCTGCTTAAAAATCGATTCGACACATGCCTCTATATACCGCTCTTCATTGCGGACAGGCAAAACGATCGAGATGTTCGGAAGTTCCATCTGCATCTCTCCAAGAATCATGAATTCATCTGTAACAAGCTTAATACCACATCCAGCCCTCGAACCAGTTCATCGTCTCGCACCAGGCTCTTGGCACCTCATGACCGGAAGCCAGGGGATAAAAGGCGATGAACAGCACAAGCGCTGCCGTGCACAGGACAATAAGAAGGATGTTTACCAGTTTTGGCTTATGACGCTCCATGTAGGCGAGACTCATGCTGAGCCCGATAATGATGAACGGCACACTGGCAAAATAGTGATAAATAAAGGTAAGACGTGAAACCAGGACCCAGGGCAGATATGCCGAGAGGAATCCGATGACCACCACGGGCATCATCCGGTCCAGATCATCCTCCCGGCGCTTTGCAATGCGCAGAGCCGGCATAAGGTTACGCCGCACACTATACGCAAGCACAAACAGAATGCCCACAAGGCCGGTCCACCAGACGGCCGGGTTTCCGAATGCCATGATGGTCGATGCCTTCCCTGCTGTTGGGAAATCCGCCGTGTAATACCACATCGGCTTGATAATCAGCGGCCACTCGTACCATGGGGAGGAGAAATAATGCGTTGCCTCCAGCTTTGAATGGTAGTCATACATCAGCACCTGAGCATCCCAGATCCGCCGGAAGGTTCTGAGATTCCATTTGACCTCACCATATGCACTGAGATACGGGATATACGAAAGTACGTAGATAATGACAGGAACAATGACGAAAAAGACAACACAGGCACCCAGTGTAATGCCCATCCGCTTTGTGAACACGCGGCTGGCGTTTGCAAAGGCCGCATTCTCCGTGCGATGCTCCAGGGCATAGCGCCACTGCCGCCACAGCTGAGCAACACGAATGAAAAACATCACGGCAAGTCCGGCTGCACCATAGCATCCGATCCATTTCGAGGCAATGGCCATTCCCATAAAGATTCCGGAAACAGCCAGTTCCACCAGCAGCGAGGGCAAGGATGCGCGGAAAAAGTCCTTCTCCACCCAGCGCACCATGAACAGGAACATCAGCATCATAAAAAGAACCGGGAACGAGTCAATAGTCGCGATTCTCGTCTGTGTGAAGTGCATGCAGTCAAACGTAAGGAGGAATGCCGCCAGGGCTGCAAACTTTGTCTTCCTCACCACCTGCAGGGCAAGGAGATAAATGGCTGGAATCATGAGAACGCCTGTCAGTGCACCGGCAAATCGCCATGCAAAGGGCGTCATCCCCATGAGCCGGATGCAAAGGCTCATAAACACTTTCCCGAGAGGCGGGTGTGTCGTTTCATAGGTCGAAAGACTGTGCGCATGCTCGTATCCGGTTCTTGCATGATAGATTTCATCAAAATACATGCTGTTCTGATACGTGGGCTTTGCGGGTACGGTATCCGCCTCATCAATGAGGGTCTCCGGATTATCCGCGCGACCCTCAAGCGCGCCTGCGGCCACCGCACTGACTGCCGGGATGACCTTTCCCTGATCATCCACCGCCGCGACTTCCCAGAGTGCCGACCCGGCGCCCTTGAACATCACGCGAATATACCGTCCCGAATAGCTCAGCATATCCCCGCTTGCGCCGCTGACAACACCGTTCTCACCATAGATGGCCCGCCTTACGGCCTGCCACTTGAAGCACTCTCCGCGATCAAAGAACGCGTCCGTCTCCTCAAGCTCCGAAAACTCTGCGGGATCATCCGATGTGACAAAGGAAAACTGCGTATCCGAGATTCCGCCATAATAGTAAATATGGAAATCATCATGGTGCTCCCCCAGATCAATCACGACCTGCTCCCCGACAGCAGAAGATACGTATCCTGTCTGCGGCGCACGGGTCGCTCCGAGATCATAAAAGGCAATGCATGCATAGATGATACTGAGTGCCGCCATGATGGCAATATCCCATCTGGTCGCGTGCATAATGCGGTTTCCATCCTCAAGAAGCTCCCGCCTCAGCCATGCAGAATCATCTGCCACCGCGGGCTTTGTTTCCTGCTTTGCGCTGATGCCGGGCACAGCGACCGGGGCTTTTCCGCGAAGGAGCTGCACGGCGGTGACCAGAAGCAGGACCATGGCCGTGACCTGCAGGACGCCCAGCACATATCCAAGCCAGAGATTGGGGGCGATCAGGTAATCAAAGGCCAGTACCGTTCCGATATTGATGGCCGCTGCAGCGCTTGAAATCAGGAATGCCAGAAGGCATCTTGCATCTCCGGTCTCCCCGAATGCCAGAAGTGTCAGAAGAAGGCCGGCAAGGATATACCGCTCATGCATCTTGACACCCAGAGTAAAGACCAGCTGCAGCGTAATAGCGGAGGCCAGAAACAGATATTTCCGTCCCTCGCCCAGCATATAAATAACAATCCCCGTCACGAGAGAAAGGATCATCAGGGTGGTCCCGATCTGTCCGTACGTG
>JAFUZM010000298.1 GCA_017476605.1 Clostridia bacterium | reverse complement strand
TTCAGGCGCCTTGTCAATCTCGTCATAGCGCATGGCCTGGGCCTCACCAAAGGTGGAAAGCACCATGGTGATGGCGGCGGTCAGGGTCGTCTTGCCGTGATCAACGTGTCCGATCGTACCGATGTTCACGTGCGGCTTCGTACGTTCGAATTTTTGCTTCGCCATTGGAAAAACCTCCTCGATATTTCGGCTGACAGTAGTTTGTGCGGCCCGCCGAATTGTCGGTGGTCGCGGTGGAGCAGGTGAAGGGAATCGAACCCTCGCGATCAGCTTGGGAAGCTGAAGTTCTGCCATTAAACTACACCTGCAGACAAGCTGCCAACCTTTTAGTCACTGCATATTCTATCGGATGCAGAAAGGATTGTCAATACTTGAACTTTTCTTTTTTTCGCAAAGTCATGTGTTTTGCAAAGATTTGGGCGTCTGTTCGACGGAAAATCCCTTCATTTGGCGCTTTTGTGTAAGTACCCGGGCATAGGCGCGGCGTGCCGTCAGCTGTCTTTTTCGCTCCAGATCATCAAGGGCGCGGACCCATGCGCTTTTTTCCCGTAGCCGCCGGCCAAGTTCCCGCCGCCTGATGCGCTGCTCACGCATCCGCTTGTCCATTGCCTGCTGATTGGCGCGCTTTCTTGCCGACGTCCGGAAGGATTCCCGGCGCTGCTCGCGCCTCTGTGCCCTCTTTTCATCCTTCTCCTCACTTTCAAGAAGGATGCCATCGGCCCGCAGCACATCTGCCATCTTGAACTTGATGCGCTGCACCGCATTGTCAATGCTCTTTGGCGTCCGCCCCAGCTTCTCCGCAATTTCCTGATAGCTTATCCCCTCAAGATATGGATAAAATACCTGCTGCTCCAGCTCAGAGAGCTTCGGAAGAAGATGCGATTCGATCTTTGAGCGTTCCTCAAGACCGATCACCACCTCCATCGGGTCCTGGGCAACCTGCTCGCTGAGCGCATCCATCAGCGTCGTGGATGCGCCCTCATCAAACAGGGGCTGACTCAGGGAAACGTAATAATTGAGCGGAATGTGTTTTTGTCTTGAGGAGGCACGCACCGCCTGCATGATCTGATTCTGGATTTTGAGTTCGGCAAATTTTCGGAACGAATCATAATGAACGGCATCAAACGCCATGAGGGCCTTGTAAAGGCCGATCATCCCCTCCTGGATCAGATCCTCATGATCTGCGCCCATGAGAAAATAGGGGCGTGCCCGGCTGCTGACGGCGTTTTTGTAGCTGTTCAGAATATAATCCGTTGCCTCAATATCGCCGTTTTGTGCCAGGACGACAACCGCCTCTTCCCTCATTTCACTGTAATTCGTTTCTGCCATCCGCTACTCGTCCGCCTCTCCTCGTTTCATTCGGGTAAAGATCTCCCGCTGTTCCGGGGGAAGCCTTGAAAACAGGTCTCCTCTCGATACGGCTTCCCTCTCAATGGTCTGCCGTCCGCTTGCGCGGACCTGCGTCAGCTCAATCAGGAATTCACGGGAGGAAACGCGCACAGCGCCACGACCCATGGTTACCGTCTGCTCCACCGAATCGCTGGTCGCCACCCGCACCTTACGCCACTTCGGAACCTCCGCACAGGCCGCCTCAATGAAATTATCCGCGCTTTCCCCGTGCTTTGTAAAGACCACCTGAATGCCGTACTGCTCCATCTTTGTGCTGATCGGCCGGTCCGTATAATGCCCGTCGAAGACCACGATGACCTCCTCGCCGGAGTATCCCGCATAGTCCGCAATCAGATGCACCAGCCGGTCTCTCGACTCCTCAATGCTCAGATGTTCCTTCTGGGGAACGGACCAGGCCCCGATGACATTATAGCCATCCACAAGAAGAAGAGGTTTCACCTGCCACCCCGCTTGTCTGCAATGGCAAACATCAGCACGCCTGCTGCGACCGAGGCATTCAGCGAACCGATTTTCCCGCGCATCGGAATGGAAATCATATCATCGCAGTGCTCGGCAACCAGCTTTGAAATGCCCTCGCCCTCGGAACCGATGACCAGTGCAACCGGGCCGGAATAGTCCGCATTGCGGTAGTTCTTGCCCGACATCGCCGAGCCAAAGACCCACACGCCCTCTTTTTTGAGCCGCTCAATGGTCCTTGTCAGATTGACCTCACGCGCAACCGGAATATGCTCCACTGCACCGGCGCTGGCCTTGACCGCGGTCGGCGTAAGTCCGGCTGCTCTGCGTGTCGGGATAATGACGCCGTGTGCACCGGCACATTCGGCGCTTCGGATAATGGCACCCAGGTTATGCGGATCGGTAATTCCATCCAGAAGAATGATAAACGGCTCCTCTTCTTTCTCAGCTGCCAGTGCAAAGATGTCATCCACCGTCTTGTATTCATAGGCAGAGACAACGGCAACCATTCCCTGATGGTTCGGTGCCATCTGGTCAAGACGGATCCGGTCCACTTCCTGAATTACCACATGCTGATCCCTTGCCATCGCAATGATTTCCTTGGCCGAACCCATCAGCTCGCCACGGGCGATCAGCAGTTTTTCCATGTCCCGTCCGCTCTTCAGCGCCTCACGGATGGGATTGCGTCCGACGAGCAGGTTTTCCATTTCATGGTCCCGTTCACCATCATGGAAGGAATCATAGGAATGCTCATACCCATTGTCTTTCCCATGCTCATGTTCCCGCGTCGAATGGCTGTAATTTGCGCCCTTTCCCTGACCATGGTGACTGTCCTGATACCCCTGGCCATGATGCTCGTTCTGATATCCACGGCCATGTTCGCCATTTGACGACTGACCATGGTTCGTACCGAATCCCTGATCCTTTCCTTTCTGTCCATCCTGCCGTTTGGGCCCCCGGACAGCGCGATAGCTCCGCTTTGGTTCCTCGCCCTTGAGATCACGCTGTGGCCGACGGGTCTTCTCGTCATCCCGCCAGTCGTCCCTCGGATCCTTCTTTTTGTCGACGAAGCGATCATAATATGCCATTTACCTCACGTCCCTTCTTTATATGAATGATATTGTTTGCTCCAATTTCCTGCCAATTCCCTTAACGTGTGTGGCGCCAACATAACTTCACGCTACACGTCTTGAGATTATTTTGCCATTTCCGCGGCACGTGCGCGCATCTCCGCTGCTCGTCCGCAGCTGTTTTTCCCCTCAGGACATGGTCCTCTCAGGCAGCCAGGTCCTGCATTTGCAAAAAGCAGCGGCGCCTCCTTCTTGCAGCACGCCAGCATCTGCCAGGCCATCTCCCGAATCTCCCACTGTGCACGCCCGCAACAGCGCAGCGAAAAGAAATGAGACAGTTCCCGCGCATTCATCGTCATCACAAGCCGGGTGCTTGCGGCATTCGGCAGGACAAAGCGCGCATCCTCATTGGCAGATTCTCCGTTTTTCCCCAGCTTTTCCTGCCATTCGCAGTACCAGGCATGCATGGTCTTCATCTGCTCAATATACCGTGCTTCCTCTTCCTCGCCAAGCGCGGAGATTGCCGGCGGGACAACATAGTCAAAGCATCCCTCCATGGATACATACCGCTGGCTCTGTACGGAAAAGGATGCAATCCGGTGCCGTGTCAGCTGCGCCAGAAGGGAACGGCTGACGCTCTCAATCAGAAAGGTAAAGTCTGCATGCTCCGCCACAGAGAGATGCCCGCGTCCCATGACGCCCTCAACAAATGCACTCTGGTCCTGTGTATTGACCTTATCCAGCAGCTGCTCGATCTCCATTCCCGAATAGCACATCCTGGCCGCCAGCGCCGTCAGCTTGTCCGCATTCGGCGTCGCGGCAATCAGGCGGACATTCAGCTTCGCCTTTCCCATATTTCCTCCGTTCTCTCAAGCGCCATTGTCATGAGTTCCAACAGGCGTTCGTTCTTTCCCTCAACATACAGCATGCCCCAAAGGGCCTCAAGCCCGGTGGAAAGGGAATAATCCGACGCTGTGGCATGCTTGGGCGGTGCATGCTTCGCCTCCGTATTCCGTCCGCGGCGCACCATATCCCGTTCCTCTTCGGTAAGCTCACCCTCAATGGCGGAAAGCATCGCGGTCTGCGCTGCAGCGCTGACCATTTTGACGGCCATTTTATGCATGGACCCCACATTCTTTCCACGTGAAAGAAGATAGGAACGGACAAACAAATCGTGAAGGGTATCTCCGACATAGGCCAGCTGAAGCGCGTTCATGGAGCGGATATCTCCAAAAGAAAACTTCCCCTCAATCACCTCAAGCGCCTGTCGCATTCAAAATCCTCCCGATTGAAATTTTCATATAACCCCATGTTTAGTATACCACCAAAACGGGGTTTCGAGTAGGCAGATTTTGCATTTTCTTCCATTATTTTGAAATTTTCCCGGGAAAAGCCGGGTTCCCCCTGCCCACCGGAGTCGTTTGGAAGGCATAAGAAAAAGCAGACGTACATCTGTACGTCTGCATGGGATTACTCAACAACCGCGCCTTTGTTTGCCGAGGAGACCAGCTTGGCATAGCGTGCCAGATAGCCCTTGGTGACATTGGGCGGGGGACAGGTCCACTTTTCTTTCCGTTTGGCCAGGGTTGCCTCATCCACCTTAAGCTCCAGCTTCCCTTCCGGAATGTTGATGGAGATGATGTCCCCTTCCTCAACCAGTCCGATGAGACCGCCGCTGGCGGCCTCAGGCGAAACATGGCCGATGGCAGCGCCACGGGTTGCACCGGAGAACCGACCATCCGTAATCAGAGCCACCTCTTTGTCAAGGCCCATTCCGCAGATGGCGGAGGTCGGTGAGAGCATCTCGCGCATGCCCGGACCGCCCTTGGGTCCCTCATACCGGATCACAACCACGTCGCCCGGATGGATCTGGCTCTCATAGATCGCCTTGATCGCTGCATCCTCGCTGTCAAAGACACGGGCGGGGCCCTCATGCACCAGCATTTCAGGCGCCACGGCGCTGCGCTTCACGACGGCGCCGTCCACGGCGATGTTGCCGCGCAGGATCATGAGACCGCCGGTAGCGGAATACGGATTGTCAAAGTGACGGATGACCTCGGGATTGTAGTTCTTCGCCGCCGCGATTTCCTCGCCCAGGGTAGCGCCGGAGACGGTCAGGGCATCCTCATAGAGAAGGCCACGGCCAAGCAGCTCACTCAGCACGCCCATGACGCCGCCTGCCAGATGCAGGTCCGTGACATGGTGGGAACCGGCTGGTGCCAGATGGCAAAGGTTCGGA
>JAFUZM010000297.1 GCA_017476605.1 Clostridia bacterium | reverse complement strand
GTCCCCGTCTGGCTGCTTCCTGAATAATACGGGCTTCCCCCATTGCTCACACTTCCTGGCCAGTTACCATCCGGAGTGAAGACGTTGCTCGCATTTTGCGGTGTTATCTGGCTGCTCGTTTTCGTCAGCTGATACTCAAACACATCCCGTACAATCTGTGAGGAAAGATAGCCAATCTGTCCCTCGGCCATCACGTGATAAAACCCATCGCCCCGTACGCCAAGCACATAGATCATTTCCCCGGCATACACGGTTCCAACCCGTTCAGCAGTGCCAACAGGCATTGCCAGAAGAAATGCGCCATTTCCGGTTTCACCCATGATTTCCGTCACTGGAATCTCCGCTGTGGGCGTAACGATGTTGACATCCAGGTACTCCCTGGCCATATAGCCGGTCATGTCTCCAATCCGAACGTGAACATATCCGTTTTCGCCCTCGTCAAGCCGCTCAACAATGGTACCGGCGTAATACTTTCCAAGAACCGTTCCGTCTTTTCGTGCCGTCTGGCGAAGATTCAGCCGGTTTCCTGGCACATCGGTTTTGACAACCATCTGTCTTGTGATATCCGTTGTCATAAACAAATGCCGCGAGGCAACATAGCCAGCACCGCCTCCATCCAGCTGAACCTGTGCATATCCGGTTCCGGCATCGGGATACAGTACAGTGACACCTGTCCACGGTGCAAGATTTCCTGACACGTTAAAAGCACCATCGGAATCCATCGTATAGACGGGAACCTCTGCATCCGAAAAGATGACGGCACGTCCCTCGCCAAGTGTGCGATAGCACCCCGGCAACAGATCGGTTGACCAGTCTGCAGAAGCAACGCCTCCAAGCAGTGTCATCAATAGCAAAAGAAGCCAAATTCGTTTCATACAACTTGCCATATCCGTAACATTTCTGTTTGTTTGATTACCTCACTTCATACAGTGAGATATTACTTCTATCTAATGCCCATTGTCAATATTGCCATGATAAAATCTTTGCAAATTCGCCATGCTATCTATCTCCATGGCATAGAAAAAAGGACGGTATCCCGTCCTTCCTAAACCGGTTTATCTTTTTTGCACAAATGCTCTGTAAATAGCTCTCACGGCATTCTCAAAATCGAGATTATCCACACCGACAATGATGTTGAATTCGCTTGAGCCCTGATCAATCAGCCGGACGTTGATGCCCGCTTTTGCCAGCGCGTTGAAGAGATTTGCAGATGTACCCTTTGCGCGGACCATTCCGCGTCCAACCGTCGCGATTAACGCGAGACCAGAATGAATTTCCACGGAATCCGGCTCACACAGTTCATAGATCCGTGCGACCAGTTTCTCCTTCTTTCCAATCAGGGAATCCTCATGCACCACAACACACATGGTGTCGATTCCACTGGGCATATGTTCAAAGGAGATTCCCTGTTCCTCAACGGCCTGAAGTACGCGGCGACCAAAGCCGATCTCCGAGTTCATCATGGTCTTTTCGATGTTGATGATCGCAAAATCCTTGTGTCCCGCAATTCCGGTGATCGGATACTTGCTTTCATCATCCTCTGCTTCATAACAGATCATGGTACCCGGTTCCTCCGGCTGATTCGTGTTGCGGATATTCGTAGGAATACCGGCAATGCGCACCGGAAACAGTGCATCCTCATGCAGTACGCTTGCGCCCATATAAGAAAGCTCGCGAAGCTCCCGATACGTGATACTGCGAATGACCTCAGGATTGCGTACAATTCTCGGATCCGCCATCATGCAGCCGGATACATCCGTCCAGTTCTCATACACATCCGCATCCACAGCGCGTGCCACCAGCGCACCGGTAATATCACTTCCACCGCGGGAAAACGTACGAATATTGCCGTGCGCGTCGCTTCCGTAAAAGCCGGGAACCACAACATTTCTCTTTCCCTTTAACCGCTCAGAAAGCATTTGCTGTGTCTTTTCCGAATCCAGGCGATCCCCCTCTGAAAAGAAGATCACATCCTTCGCATCGACAAAGGTCCAACCCAGAAATGCAGCAAGAAGCCTGCCATTCAGGTATTCGCCACGGCTAGCCGCATACGCTTCGCCAGCGCCAAGGAGAATTTCCTTCTTGATCTCCTCAAACTCTTCATCAAAAGGAAATGACACACCCAGTTCATCCGCGATCTCTTTATACCGCGTTGCAATCTGCCCAAGCAGTTCGTCCAGATCTTTCCCGGAGGATGCCCGTCTGGCACATTCATAAAGCATGTCCGTAATCTTTACATCTGTATAATTCCGTTTCCCGGGAGCACTTGGAACAACCATACAGCGATCTTCATCCAGCGCGAGGATATCTCGCACCTTGAGAAACTGCCCTGCATCCGCCAGTGAGCTCCCACCAAATTTTGCAACTTTTACACCCATTCCGGTCCTCCGATATTTAAACAGGTTATACCCGTTTCTGTTCATTCATGTCCGTAATTCAACACTTTTCGCACCGGATAAATATTCCCCGCGAATTAGCGGTCTCATTCTACTGTCAGTTTTCAACAAAGTCAAGACTATTTTATCTCGATCTGGCGTTTCGCATCCTCCTTTTCTTCTATATAGGCACACCATTTCCGTCAGTTCTCTCTCGTTTCTCCCCTTTTCTTCACGGAAATTCCACTTTTACTTTCTCCACGGTTTCTCTTTCCATTTTCCCAAAGAACGTCTATAATTAACCCAGTACTTCTGAAAGGAGCATTCCCGTGAAATTTATCTCATGGAACGTCAACGGCCTTCGCGCCTGTCTTGGAAAAGGCTTTATGGACTATTTCAATGCAGCAGATGCCGACTTCTTCTGTCTCCAGGAAACAAAGATGCAGCCTGGACAGGCAGTCATTGATCATCCTCAGTATTTGCAATACTGGAACTCTGCTGAAAAGAAAGGCTATTCCGGAACAGCCATTTTGACCAAGTATGAACCTTTATCCGTCAGCTACGGCATGAACAATGAGCTCCACGATCATGAAGGGAGACTCATTACCCTTGAGTATCCGGAATTCTACCTTGTCACTGTCTATACCCCGAACAGCCAGCGGGAACTGACCCGACTTTCCTATCGGATGACGTGGGAGATGGATTTCCGCCAGTATCTCTTGTCCCTTGATTCAAAGAAGCCTGTCATTGTCTGTGGCGACATGAATGTCGCGCACAAAGAAATTGATCTCAAAAATCCGAAAACGAATACCCGCAATGCCGGCTTTACCGATGAAGAGCGTCAGGAGATGACAAAGCTTCTTGAAAGCGGATTCTGCGATACTTTCCGCTATCTGCATCCTGATGAGACCGGACGGTATTCCTGGTGGTCCTATATGTTCCACGCACGTGAAAACAACGCCGGATGGCGCATTGACTATTTTCTTGTATCTGACCGCATCAAGGACAGGATATGTGCCGCAGAGATTGACTCCGACATTATGGGAAGCGATCACTGTCCGGTTACACTTGAGCTTGATTTTCCTGCTCTTCCAGCAGCGAAGTCATAACAGCTTGATTCTTCACTACTGTCTTCGAGATGAGAGCGACATATGTTCACGGTTGTGAAAATGCTACTTTCCGCCAGGAATTTCCCTGCGGATTATATACAAACATTTAGGGAGGATTTTTGTTATGAATCAGAGTCAGTTTGAAATGATCATAAGAAGAATGGATCAAAGATACGGCCACATGCGTAAAGGAGATGAGGAAATCTACTCAATGATGCTCTTTCCCATGGAGAGCAATCTCCTGAAGGTACACAGGAAATATCCGGAATCCAACAGTAGACGATTGAAAGAAGCCATCTGTCTCGCGTTCCATAAGATTGAAGGATATCTTACCGGAGAACAGACGGATGTTAGTAAATTTGAAAACCCTGAGAATATTCGCCTGAGAGACGCACTGCTGTACGCTTTTGATCCGTTTACAAATAAAGAAGTTCAAGCGGCATTGAGTATGGATCGGAAAATTGATCTGAATGATAAGGATTCGCTTGAGAAGTACTTCAAAGTTCCTGTAATGTGTGTAAGGCGCATCTATGATTCAGTCGAAATGTGGTTTAAACAAGGCGGAAGTAATGGATACTTTAACTTCATAGAGGGCTTTATGGGATCACAGGTCAAACGTGATAATAAGTTGCATTTTTCGGTAATCGTAGATCCGGAGATTGAGTTATAAGATTCGAGCTTTGCTTTATGACACTGTCGATTACATACTGCGAAGCCGGGATAGATCTTTCTCCGTGTAACGTTTTGTTCGGGGATCTTTCCCCTGCAATTCCATACAGCGAAAAAAGCCGAATCCAAATGGATTCGGCTTTATTTCATTCAAGGAAAACTTCATCTACTTTCGGAGCATCTGCCTTTAGTTTCTTTCCCGGAAAGCACCCTCATATACAAGACCGACGGCTTCTGATCCTGTATTCGACAAAACAGCAGCGCCTAGTATTCCCGTTCCTGCCGGTGGATACCCAATCGCTTCTGTGCATGCCTTTTCGTATTCGGGGATATACTTTTTATCAGATGCCATGATGAAGTATGGTTTTCCTTCAATCTGACGCTCTTTCATCAGGTTCACCATGGAGGATACCACACCACGATCCCCCCGGACTTTCTTGACGACCTTGCTCACCCCATCATTCAATGTGAAGATCGGATGAATGCCCAGCAGTTCTCCGGTGATCGCGGCTGCAGCGCTGATCCTGCCGGATTTACGAATGGTTTTGGGTGTATAGGCCACAAGAAGGATCTCCATGCGCGCATACTGGTTCTTTAAAAAGGCAACGGCCTCATCAAAGGACATCCCTGCGTCAATCTTCTTTGCAGCCCATATGACAGGAGCTCCCTCCGCCACAGAGTAAGCACGGCTGTCTACAATCTCAATCCGCATGCTGCTTTCCGGATGCCGCTCATGGAAGAGCTCTGCTGCCTGATGGGCAGCTGCATTCGTACCGGATCCTCCTGCATTGATGGATGCATAAATGACCCCGGATTTTCCGGCGGCATCATATTCCTCGAAACGCTCCAGGAATTCCATCGCCGGTATTTGGGCAGTTTTCGGAATATCCTTCGCATCACGCATCATCTGGCAGAATTGCTCAGGCGTAAAGTCGACGCGTTCCGTGTATCCCTCACCATCCAAAGCAATTTTGAAACAGATCATATCAATTCCATTTTCTTTTAACATCTGATCTGTCAAATCGCATGTCGAATCCGTCAAAAGGACAATCTTTCTTTCCATTTTTCATCCATCTTTCTGTGCTGCACGTAATCGGCAGGCACTGGTTTCTCCCTCAGAAAAATTCGTGAGTGCTCAACAAAAAACATCTGCCGCCAGTTGGCGGCAGATGCCCGTTTTTTTTTCGATATGTCAGATTACGCTTTACCATTGCATCCCATTACATTAACGATCTTATGACGAACCATGTCGCGAAGAGCGATACGGGCCGGCTTGAGGTACTGGCGAGGATCAAACTGATCCGGATGCTCGGCAAACTGCTTACGAATGATGCCGGTCATCGCCAGACGGAGGTCAGAGTCAACATTGATCTTGCAGACAGCCATGGAAGCAGCCTTGCGCAGCAGATCCTCAGGAACGCCCTGAGCACCAGGCATATTGCCGCCGTACTGATTGATCATCTGGACATACTCAGGCATAACAGAGGATGCACCATGGAGAACAATCGGGAAGCCCGGGAGACGATTGCCTACTTCTTCAAGGATGTCAAAGCGGAGCTTCGGGGTGCCCTTGAACTTGTAAGCGCCATGGCTGGTTCCAATAGCGATAGCCAGGGAATCAACACCAGTGGATTTTACAAACTCTTCAACCTGGTTGGGATCGGTGTACATTGCATCGCCTTCCGCGACCTTCACATCATCCTCAACGCCGGAGAGTGTGCCGAGTTCGCCTTCAACCACAACACCGTGGTCATGAGCGTACTGAACGACTTCACGGGTAACCTTAATGTTCTCCTCAAAAGGCAGGGAAGATCCATCGATCATAACAGAGGTAAATCCGCCATCAATACAGGCCTTGCAGGTCTTAAAGTCCGGGCCATGATCAAGGTGCAGAACGACAGGAAGATCAACGCCGTTGTCCTCAGCATCCTGAAGTGCAGCTTCAACGAGCTTTACGAGATATACATGCTTTGCATACTCACGAGCGCCCTTAGAAACCTGAAGGATGACCGGTGCATTTTCCATTGTGCAAGCTTCGGTAATACCCTGAATGATTTCCATGTTGTTGACGTTGAACGCGCCAATTGCATAGTGACCTTCATACGCTTTCTTAAACATTTCTGTAGATGTTACGAGAGCCATGGGACATTCACTCCTTTTTCATTTCAAAAATACGCTAACTGTTTTAGCGCTCTAAGTATACCAATTTTTAAAAGATTTGAACAGCCTTTTTCTTAAATTTCTTGGAATCCTCTTTCTTTTTCGCCTCTCTATGGTATAATTCGCAGGTCTATTTCGCAAATATTGGCCGCTCAGCGGATCATCTAAGACCAATCTCTGGTCTTCATTCCATTTCACTGGAGGAAACATCCATGCTTTTTCTTGCTACCGCCGCAGTTGGGCTCGAAGGCGTTGTTGCAGGCGAATTGCGCCGTCTTGGTTATCATGCAACAGCTGTCAATGGAGGCGCAGAATTTGAAGGAACGTTTGAGGACGCCATGCGGGCTAACCTCTTCCTGCGTTGTGCAGACCGCGTTCTTTTGATTGTCGGCCGATTTGAAGCAAGAACATTTGAGGAACTGTTTGATGGTGTTCTCAAGCTTCCCTGGGAAACGTATCTTGATGTCAATTCCCGCTTTCCTGTAAGTGGCAACTGTGCAAGAAGTCAACTGATGAGTGTTTCCGACTGTCAGTCCATTACCAAAAAAGCCATCGTCAATCGGCTCAAGGCAAAATATCATCGCGACTGGTTTCAGGAAAGCGGTGCCACTGTTCCGATTTCCGTCACTCTTCACGGCAACATTGCGCGGCTTACCATTGATACCTCCGGAGAGGCACTGAATCGCCGTGGATATCGTACCTGGAATGGCGAGGCTCCACTGAGAGAGACGCTGGCAGCTGCTCTTGTCGATCTTTCCCCATGGCGTCCCGGGATGCCGCTTTGCGATCCGTTCTGTGGAACCGGGACACTCCTGATTGAAGCTGCCTATAAGATGAGTCATCGTGCCCCCGGTCTTACCCGTTCCTTTGCCATGGAATCCTTTCCGGGTGTCTCATCTGAAATGAGCAAACGGCTTCGCGATCTTGCTGCGCAGGAGTTTCAGCCAGAACGAATCCAGAATATCTTTGGCTCTGACATTGATCCCGAAGCCATTCGACTTGCCAAGAAGCACATTGTTCAGGCTGGAATCGGCGGACTCATCAAGGTCAGTGTTTCTGACATGAAGGACGTCTCTCCTGAACAGCCAAATGGCGTTTTTCTCTGCAATCCGCCCTATGGCGAGCGCCTCAGTGACCGCAAAAGCTGCGAGGCGCTCTATCGCAGCATGAGCCATCTCTTACGGCAAAATTCCGGATGGTCTTTGTGTGTCATTACCTCACATCCTCAGTTTGAACGCTGCATTGGCATGCGCGCATCCAAGAAGAGACGTTTTTACAATGGACGCCTCGAATGTGAGTATATGATTTTTGAACCGAAAAGCAAATAGGCAGGTAGTGTTTACCTGCCTTTTTCTATTTGTTTTATGGGTTTCGCCGTTCCTCTCCAGATATAGCGGCTTATCACCTCTACAATCAGGAAGCCCATGACGATGCCGAAGCATACCTGTCCCATTTGAGACGCACTACTACCTACAAGGTCCTGATTATTGATCACAGTCCCATACACCGTGTAATACAGTGAGGCTCCGGGAACCAGAGGGAAAATCGCAATCGTCATAAAAATTGTTGCAGGTGCTTTGTTAAGACGCGCCAATATCTGTGCATACATCCCACAGAACACTGCTGCATAAAGAGTTGCCCGGAAAATTCCGGCATCTGGATTTGCCCAAATATACACGCTCCATGTCAGAAAGGCACCTAGCGTACAGAATAGAATTCGTTTTCCTTTTACATGAAACCAGATGGCAAACCCTGCAGCACCTATCGTGCAGGCTAGTAATTGAATCCAGATATTGGGCTCAATACTCATGATCTCATGCATTGCTTG
>JAFUZM010000045.1 GCA_017476605.1 Clostridia bacterium | reverse complement strand
TATAAGAAAGCCTCATGGCGAAAGCAAGACTTCAATCAAAAATAGTTTCTATGGGGAAACTTGTTTGCTTTTGGATCTTCGATGCTTCTGCTCAAATTAAAAACGCCTCTAAGCAACGTTCTTAGAGGCGCATTTTTACTTTTCTGACACTTTTCTTGATGAAGGAGCGAAAGAACCTGTTGAACGATTTCTATGATGCTCCGGGTGTGCATCAAGCGGTTGGCTTGGCTTTGAACGCTTTTAGTTCTCGCGAACCTTTCCCCAGAAGAAGAGGGCGACGGTGCCAGGGCCGGTATGACTTCCGATGGTGGTGCCGATGTTGTTGATCTCCACCTTGCCATTCAGTTTCGGGAAACTGGCTTCGATGAGATCGGCCACAGCTCTTGCATCCTCGTAGCAGGCGGAATTGGAGATGTAACATTTTTCGGCATAGTCAAGACCGTTGTCTGCCAGTTCCTTCATCTTGTCGACGGTCGCCTGGATGACCTTTTTCTTCGTCCGGATCTTATACCGCGGAATGAGCTTGCCCTGATAGTCTACGTTGAGAAGCGGGCAGATGTTGAGGAGCTGACCGAAGAAGCCGGAGGCCTTTGAAACACGGCCGCCGCGGATGAAGAACGTAAGATCGGTGGTGAAGAACCAGTGATTGACACGCAGCCTGTTGGCTTCCGCCCAGTCGCGAAGGTCATCTATGCTCATGCCATCCCGTTTCAGCTGGGACAGCTTATCCATGAGGAGGCCGTAGCCGGAGGAGGCAGCAAGAGAGTCGACGATGTAAATCTTGCGATCCGGATACTTCTCAAGGAGAATGTCCCTTGCGATGTTGGCGGAGTTGATGACGCCACTGATTCCGGAGGAAAGGCAAAGATGCAGAATGTCTTTTCCTTCCTTCAGGAAGGGCTCAAAGTACTCGATAAATTCATCCGAATTGACCTGAGATGTTTTGGTCATGGCACCGCCGGCCATTTTCTTGTAGAAGTCATCAAAGGCAATGGACTTGCCAAGATCATCGGGAAAGGTGACGCCGTCCAGCTCAAAGTGAAAGCAGATATAAGGAACATCAATTTCCGCAAAATGCTCGTTCGTAAGATCGGCGGTAGAGCAGCAGCTCAAAACATAATTGTCCATCTGTATAATCTCCAATATTTAGTAGTTGCTCCGGTTCACTCATGCGTGCGCATGATGGAAACAGGCGAAAGGCCGGTTCCCATGAGGCGATGGAGCAATAGGGGGAAAGGGTTATCGGGAAACCGGAGCGGATTTCATGACGAAATCGGGAGGCTTCCGACAAGTTTGCCAAATTGTAGCATAAATAGGAAGTGAATACAACACCTCAGGCGGACAAAGGTAAATTGCCGCACTTGGAGATTTCACAAAATGAGGTTCAGTCTGTGTTCAGGAGCCCGAGGAATAGAGATGTGTCTGCCAGTAGGCGGAGGCCAGCTCGATGACCCCTTTTGCAGCAGCAGACAAATAGTGATCACTGCGGGTCACAGCGACGACCTCCCATTTTGCATCATTGCCCAGAAGGAAACAGGAGATCCTGGGATCCGGAACGGCATAGTAGCGGGGAATGATGCAGCAGCACTGACCGGTGGCTGTGAGTTTCCACATGGCACGCATACCGGCGGATTCAAGAAGAATATGAGGAACAAAACCAGCACGGGCGAAAAGAGCATCAACAATGGCGCGCATGGTGGAGGTCTTTTTGACAACGGCAAAGGATTCGTGCTCAAACTCGCGAAGTGAGATGGTCGGAAGGGCCATGTCCTGAATGGCACCCAGGGAAGCGAGAGGATGTGTGCTTGGAATGCAGAGAATAAAGGGCTCCTCCATCAGGACCTGATATCGAAAGGCCTTGTATCTGTGCTCCTGGATGGTCTGAAAGCTGATGTCGATCTGCCGGGTTTCCAGCATCTGATTTTGCTGCTCCACCGTGGCATCTATCGGCTGGAAGACGGTATCGGGGAAACGACGATGGAGTTCTCCGTAAATGTCGGCAAACATTTCCATTCCGCGTTCATTGGTCAGTCCGATTCGAATGCGACTGTTCCAGTACTTGGCCAGGTCGTTGATTTTTGAATACGTTTCCCTTTTGATTTCCACCATTTTGCGGGCATTTTCAATGTACAGCTGACCGGCCTCAGTGGGGACCCAATGGTTTCTTACACGGACAAATAGAGGTGTTCCCAGCTCCTGCTCCAGCTTGTGGAGCTGCTGATTCAATGCAGACTGAGTCAGATAGAGCGAATCTGCGGCAGCAGCGACGCTGCCGAGTTCACAGATGGCAATGACGTATTCGCAGAGTTTTGTATCCATGAAATGAACCTTTCCTGGGATGCCCCACAGCTACATAAACTTTAGATTTGCTTAATTTGGATTAAGTAAACTTAAGTTGACATTAAGGATAGAGACGATATAATGGAGTCAGAAGAAAGGTCAGACAACAAACAACCTGACCCAAATAAGGTGATCGAAAAAAGGAGGCTTTTCGATGAACACGAAGAAACTCGTATCTCTCGTTCTCGCACTCATGCTGGCCCTGTTTGCATTTGCTGCCATGGCAGAAAATGACAAGGGCTACCTGTCTACCTTTGATGTCGCCAGCGCCGGCGATGTGACGCTTGATGTCATGATCACATCTCTTGGCGATTCCGACGGCGGCCCGTATCTGCGTGGCGTGATGGATGCCTACATGGCAATGTATCCGAATGTCAAGCTGAATCCCGTGGAGTGCTCCATGAACCAGCTGTACACCACCCTGATCACACAGGCTACTGCAGGCACCCTGCCGGATATCTTCACGATGTCTGAGGCCTACTACGCAAACTGCTACGAAATGGGCATGGGCGTCACCAACCTGGATGAGCTCCTGGGTGAGGAGTACATGAGCCAGCTGCTCCCGATCGCAATTGAGAATGCGACCATCGACGGAACCCTCGTGTATATGCCCTGGCAGAACAATACCACTGCCGTGGTCTATCGCAAGGATCACTTTGAGGCAGAAGGCATTGAGATTCCCAAGACCTGGGATGAGTACCTGGCCGTTGCCAAGCAGCTGACCAAGGATACGGATGGAGACGGACGCATTGATCAGTTCGGCGCTGTCGTTTCCGGAACCCGCAATGACTCTGCTGAGTCCCGTTTCCAGACCTTCGCTCTGACCTACGGCATGGACTTTGTCACCGTGGATGAGAAGGGCAATGTTTCCTCCGGCTTTGATACCGAGGCGTTCAAGAACGCTATGGCAATGTACGTTGAGCTTGGCACCGGCGAAACGGCTCCTGCCGGATTTGTTGAGACCGGATATGCCGAGGCATACAACATGATCGCTGCCGGCACGGCCTGCATGTACTGGAGCGCTTCCAACGTTCTGGGCGGCATCTACACCGGCAACCCGGATATGATGGGCAAGATGGGCAGCTTTGCGCTTCCTACCGCTGAGGGCATCGCTCCGGTGACTTCGTTCTCCTCCGTTGGCATGACCATCAGCGAAAGCTGCAAGAACAAGGAAGTCGCTGCGGATTTCCTCAAGTACATGACCAGTGATGCCAACAGCGTTGCCTGGAATGAGGCAACCCGCCGTCTGCCTGTTGTCAAGACCGCCATTGAGGCAATCGTTGCCAATGATGAGACCTATGCCGGCTTCCAGGCAGCTGGTGAGACCGCTGTGATCTACCCGGCCTTTGCCGGTCTGGCCGAGCTTCGCGACACCGTTGCTGAGTGCTGGCAGACCATCGTCTCCGAGGGTGTGTCCCTGGATGACGCTGTAGCGGCTGCCGTGGCGAGAGCTGCAGAGGTAGTGGAATCCTACCAGTAAAATATCAGACAGTCTGAGGGAGGCCATTTCCTAAAGGGGTGGTCTCCCTTTTCAAAACTTTTACTTGCCGATCTTATCGAAAGACTGGTACTATAGAAAGGCGGGAATCCTGTGGGCAAAAGAAAGAAGGCGCTCAGTCTGACGCCGTATGCATTTGTGGCGCCGGCGGCAATCACACTGGCGTTGCTGGTGGTCTATCCGATTGTATACGGTATTTACATCAGTTTTTTCAATACCAATCTGGTCAACAAATGGAAGTTTGTGGGACTGGATTACTACATTAAGGCATTTACGGACAGCTCGTTCCATCACAGCCTGTGGATGACCGTGATTTTCACTGCGGTGGTCGTGGCCGGGCATTTTATCCTCGGGTTTATCTTTGCGTCTATTTTAAACAAACCCATCCGCTTCAAGACGTTTTTCCGCGGTATCCTGATTATCCCGTGGCTGTTCCCGGATGTGGTTGTCGCGTATCTGTTCAAGTGGATCATGAATACGCAGGGCGGAATCCTCAATGCGCTCCTCCTGCACTTTCATTTCATTTCGGAACCGATTGGATGGCTGACCACCTCAGCAACTGCGTTTCCATGCGTCATGTTTGTCAGTATATGGAAGGGATATCCCCTTGTCATGATCCAGATTCTGGCGGGCATTCAGACGATCAACACGGATATGTATGAAGCAGCGTCCATTGACGGCGCCAATGCCTGGCAGCGGTTCCATTATATCACGATTCCTGCATTAAAACCGATTCTGACCACAATATTGATTCTCGACACGGTCTGGGTCTTCAAGCAGTTCACACTGCCGTGGCTGATGACCGCAGGCGGACCGGGATCCTCGACGATGGTTTCTGCCATTGAAATCTACAAGAACGCCTTCAGCTACTTCAAGTACGGATATGCATCTGCTCAGTCTGTCTACATCCTCGTGATTTGCTATCTGATCGGCGTTGTGTTCAGGAGGTTGATGCGAGATGACTAATAAGCGTAAACAGTCTCTTTCAATGGGCGGACAGTATTTCATTCTGATTCTGGGTGCCCTTGGCGTCATCCTGCCCCTCTGCTGGATGATCATCACGTCACTCAAGTCGATGCAGGACATCACACTGTCAAAGGGACTTGATCTTTTCCCAACCGGACCAACCCTGCAGAACTATATCACCATATGGTCGGATTATCCGCTGCTCACCTACATCAAGAACAGTCTGGTGGCTGTCGGCGGCTCCACCATCTTTGCCGTTGTCTGTGCTGCCCTCTGCGGCTACGGCCTTTCCCGTTATGAATTTAAAGGCAAGCAGTTCTTCCTCAGCTTTCTTCTGGTGACCCAGATGTTCCCGGCGGTCATGAAGATCATCCCGTATTACAAGATCCTGATTAACATCCATCTGAACAACACGGCCTTTGGTCTCATGATCGTCTACTCCTCGTTCAGCATTCCCTTCTGTACCTGGATGATGTACGGCTATTTCCGCAGCATCCCCAACACTCTGGATGAGGCGGCAAGGATAGACGGATGCACGGCCTTTGGCACCTTTCTGCGGGTTGTCCTGCCGCTGACCATTCCGGGCCTTGTGGCAACGACGATCTATGCCTTCCTCCAGAACTGGAATGAGTACATGTTTGCCTCTGTCCTGATCAGCGATGATGCCAAGAAGACGGTCACCTTTGCGATCTCGACGATGTCCGACTCGTACCGTATCCAGTGGAATTACCTCATGTGTACCTCCATTATTGCGAGCGTGCCGACCATGCTGATTTTCATCTTCCTTCAGAGGCAGCTGATCGCCGGCATGACGGCTGGCGCTGTAAAAGAATAACAACAGGAAAAGTGATGATATGATACCTAGCACCTTTCGCAACCCCATTCTGAAGGGATTCTATCCGGATCCCTCACTTTGCAGGGTAGGAGAGTGGACATACCTGATTACCTCCTCCTTCTACTATTTTCCGGGCATTCCGATTTTTGCCAGCAAGGACCTTGTTCACTGGAAACAGATTGGCCATGCACTTTCAAGACCAGAACAGCTGGATTACAGGAACTGTGACATTTCCGAGGGAATCTGGGCGTCGACCATCCGGTATCATGACGGGACGTATTACATCATCAGCATGCTGGATGTAAACGGAAGAACCGAGCGGTACCATTTTATCCTGACAGCAACCGATCCGGCAGGACCATGGTCAGATGCCATCATGATTGAAGGTGCGGACGGCATTGATCCCTCCATCTTCTTTGATGATGATGATGGCCGCCTCTGGCATATGAGCAACCATATTCCGGAGGTGGAAAAGTTTCCGACGCACAAGCAGATTCTCCTGACGGAGCTTGATCCTGTGACGTTTCAGTTTAAGGGTCCGCGCATCCCGATCTTTGATGCCATTGAGGACCACAGCCTCTTTATGGAGGCGCCCCACATCTATAAGCGCGGGGAATACTATTACCTCCTGACGGCCGAGGGCGGCACCCAGACCAATCACTGTGTGCGCTTTTACAGGAGCCGGAGGATTACGGGCCCCTATGAGATCTGCCCCAGAAATCCGGTGGTCTCAAACCGTCAGGTTCGGATGATCAACGAGCAGGGCATTGCCGTTGCCGGTCACGGGGATCTGGTGGAAACGCAGAACGGGGAATGGTATATGGCGCTGCTCGGGATCCGTCCGTATCAGCATCTGGTGGAGGATTACAATCGCTATCTTCCCCGTATGTGGATCCGCGAACCGGATCGCAACAGGGATGCGCAGTTCAATCTGGGACGCGAAACGGTGCTTGTCCCGATTGCCTGGGATGGGGACGGCTGGCCGATTGTCGACAACGAAAACGGACTGGTCAATGCAAGAGAACGTCGCCCGAACCTGCTCTGGTATCGGCCATGCGTGGACAGCCGCGTCGATAACTTTGAGGATCCGACCCTGGATTTTGCCTGGCTGATGCAGCGTCCGCCTAAAGTGCCCGTCTATTCCCTTACCGAGCGTCCCGGATATCTGCGCCTCCGTCTCCTGCCGGCCCTGGCAGAGGAGAAGGCCAGCTCTGCAGCCATTTTGCGGAGACAGCAGCATAATGATTTCCAGGCGGCGACCGTCATGGAGTTTACGCCCCGCCAAAACGGCGAGGAGGCAGGCATTCTTGTCACACAAAACGAGCGGTTTTCCTATCTTCTGGTCAAGGAAATGGAAAAGGAAACGGTCAGCCTTTGCGTCTATCAGGTGGCCAATGGCCGGCGGACATGCATTTGCCGTGTTCCTGTAAAGGACGGGCGACTCTACCTCTTTGTTGAAGGTGCTCCAGGGGAATATTCCTTTTATTATGGAATGCGTGAACGTGAGAGGATTCCTCTTGCTGAGCACCTGGATGGTTCTCTGCTCAGCACGCTGGTGGCAGATGGCTATGTCGGCGTACTCCTTGGCATGTATGCCTCCTGTGGGCATGCCACTGCTGAAACGAAGAATACGGCAGACTTTGACTGGTTCCGCTATGAGGCGATCGAAGAATAATCTCCCTGCAGGCTGCACATTGTGCAGCCTGTTTTTTTGCACCTGGAGACGGCAGACCAGGAACCTTAACCTGTCGGAAAGTCCGACAGGTTCACGAGGCACGCATTTGGCATGAGAACGGACGTACTGTAAGAGGGAAAGTGGTTTAATGCACACGAAGGATCCATGGTGAGCGCATGTGACGGAGTGGGAGGGGATTGAAATCGTGCTTGTATCCTTGGAGCTTTGATGATACAATCTTACCAATTTCGGCGCTTTCGGCAATGACCGGGGGCTGGCAAGGAGAGAACAGATATGAACCGGGATAACTATCGGGAAACAGCGTGGAATCAGCCATTTATCGCAAATCGGGCAGATCCCTTCATCTTAAGAGAGGGGAATACCTGGTACTTTATGGCCTCTGTACCGGAATACGACAGGATCGTCCTGCGCACGGCGCATTCTCTTGAAGGGCTTCGCGCAGCTGAGGAAAAGGTCCTCTGGCGTGCGCATGAGCACGGAGTGATGAGCAAGCACATCTGGGCACCGGAGCTGCACCGGGTTTTCGGGAAATGGATGATCTACTTTGCCGCAGGCGAGAAGGAGGACATCTGGAACATTCGTCCCTTTGCCCTTGAATGCCTTGGCCCTGACCCGATGGAGGATGCCTGGGTGGAGCGCGGGATGATGCAGGCAGCGGATCCGTTCAGCTTCACGGATTTTTCACTTGACCTGACGGTATTTGAGCATAATGGAAAGACATACTGCGTCTGGGCAGAAAAGGTGAGCGTCGGACGGAAGATTTCCAATCTTTATATTGCTGAGATGGTGGATGAGGTGACGCTGAAAACGCCTCAGATGCTGCTGAGCACGCCCAGTTATGCGTGGGAACGGCATGAATTCTGGGTCAATGAAGGCCCGTCGTTTCTGACGGATGGGAAACGCGTATTCCTCAGCTACTCAGCAAGTGATACCAGTGCAGCCTACTGTATGGGCCTGCTCTGGGCGGATGCCGGAGCAGACCTCATGGACATCGCCTCATGGCATAAGCTGAATCATCCGGTGCTTTGCACGGATGCGCAGTTCGGTCTGTACGGCCCCGGACACAATACGTTCTTCACGGATGAACAGGGTGAGGTATTTACCTCATATCATGCGCGTCCCTATGATGAAATCATCGGGGACCCGCTGTATGATCCCAACCGCCATTGCTATCTCATGCGTGTTCCGATTCGGGAACTTCCGGTCTTTGACTACGAAAACCAGGTAAAGGTCCTTAAGGAGGATAAGGCATGACGGCAAGCGTACCGCCCATGGGCTGGAACAGCTGGGACTGCTATGGGGCCTCTGTCACTGAGGCAGAGGTGCTTAGGAATGCTGAGTATATGGCAAAGCACCTGAAACGCTTCGGCTGGGAATACATCGTCGTGGACATCGAGTGGTATCAGCCAACGGCGGATACCCATGACTATAAGCCCTTTGCACCTCTCACGATGGATGAATACGGACGCCTGCAGCCGGCAGTCAATCGGTTCCCGAGTGCAGAGAATGGCCAGGGATTTAAACCTCTGGCGGAGATGGTCCACCGCCTGGGGCTGAAGTTTGGCATCCATATCATGCGGGGACTCCCCAGAATGGCGGCGCATCTCGGTTGCCCGATAGCGGGAAGCCCTTATACCTGCAGGGAGGCGGCCAATGCCGCGGATGTCTGTGCATGGAATCCGGATATGTACGGACTGCATGCGGATCATCCGGCGGCCAGAGCCTATTATGGCTCCGTTTTTCGGATGTATGCGGAGTGGGGCGTTGATTTTGTCAAATGTGATGACATCGCAAGGGAGTATCCGAGATGCCGGCGGGAAATTGAGATTATCTCCGAAGCCTGCAGGAAGTCGGGACACGACATTGTGCTCAGCCTCTCGCCCGGACCGGCGCCTCTTGAACAGGCGGAGCATCTCAAGGAAAACGCCAATATGTGGCGGATTACGGACGATTTCTGGGATGAGTGGCCCTTGCTCCTTGCAATGTTTGAGCGGGCGGAAAAATGGTGCATCCATTCCGGCCCTGGACACTGGCCGGATGCGGACATGCTTCCTGTGGGGGCACTGAGGCAGTGCTATACGATCCATCCCAGGGGAGACTGGACCAATTTCACCAAGGCAGAGCAGCGGACCATGATGACGCTCTGGTGCATGATGCGCTCCCCGCTGATGATTGGCGGAGAGCTTACGAAAAACGATCCGTTCACCCTTTCTCTGCTGACGAACGCAGAGGTGCTTGAGATTGAGAAAAAAAGCTACTGCGCCCATCCTGTCATGCGCAGCGCGGAGCGCTGCATCTGGGTGGCGCCCTCAAGGGAGACGGGCATCTACATTGCCGCCTTCAATCTTTCTGAGAAAGAGCAGAAAATGGATGTGGAGGGAATCGAGCTTCCCTCTGAATATGTTGCCAAAGAGCTTTGGACGAAAAGGCAGACCGAAAACAGGATAAACTGCATGCTTGGCGCACATGATGTCGCTCTCTGGCATGTGTGCGGGACTTTTTCATGTAGGTCGTCATCTGCTTCGTCGGCTTGGACAGATTGACAAGACCTGTACGAAGGGATGAACCTGCCTGGCTTCCTTTTACTCCGGCATTGGCCATGAGGCCCAGGGCAACAGCCGCGTCCTCAGCGGAAATGCCAAGGGAGCCGCAGACAGGCGCGCACATCTTGAAGCTCTCGCCAAGCATGCTGACATTCGTGTTGGCGTTGGAGCTTGCCGCTGCCAGCACATCCGCAAAATGCCCGGAGTCCTTTGCCTTCAGACCGAAAGCGGTCAGGGCGTCCGTCACAATGTCCGAAGTGGTCGCCAGGTCTTCACCGGAAGCAGCTGCGAGGTTCATGATGCCCTCGATGCCGTCGAGCATTTCCCCCGATTTCCACCCTGCCATAGCCATATAGTTGAAGGCATCGGCAGCCTCGGATGCGGAGAACTTGGTCTTTGCACCCATCTCCCGGGCTTTCTCACGGAGCTTGTCGAACTCTTCGCCCGTTGCGCCGGAGACAGCCTTCACCTGGCTCATAGACTCGTCAAAGTCTGCCGTGGTCTTGATGGCCGCAGTTCCCAGGGCCACAATCGGCGCAGTCACATACCGGGTCATGGAAGAGCCCACGGAGGACATCTTGTTCCCGACGCTCTCCAGCTTCTTCCCGACCGCATCTATCTTATTCAGGGCTGTGTTTGCCTCTGCCGCTTCACGGGCGAGGTTCTTCAGCTCCTGTTCCGTTTCAATAATCTCCCTCTGCAGGGCATCGTACTTGTCTTTACCAAGGTCGCTGCTTTCCATCTGCTGCTTTGCCTGTTCCTGGGCCTGCTTCAGCGCGTCCAGCTTTTCCTTGGTAGCCCCGATCTTATCCTTCAGGAGCGCCTGTTTCTGGGAGAGAAGCTCTGTATGGGATGGATCGAGCTTCAAAAGCCGCTCGACGTCTTTGAGCTGCGACTGGGTCGTCTTGATGGTCGAGTTACCGGATTTCAGAGCTTTCTCCAGGCCTGTGACATTACCATCGATCTCGACTGTGATCCCCTTAATTCTGGATCCTGCCATATGAGCTGCCTCCTTTCTGATTTCGTATGATTTTTGCCTTCTTCAATAATTCCGTCCCCCTCCAGCAAGCCATTCTGAATTGGTATTTTTTTCGTGAACACCTTGACAGGCATGGCCTTTATCGGCTATACTTACCTCAAGATCAGGAAACTGATTGGGGCTGGTCGAAAGATCTGGGTCCACCGAGGAGCGGGGAATTTCCCCGCTATTCTTATTTACAGAAGCTTGGGAGTGTGTTCGATTGGCAGAGAAGATTTTAAGTGTCTTTATTGATGAATCTGGAACGTTCGGAGACTGCGAGTTTCATGACGACAGATATGTCGTTGGGCTTGTTTTTCACGAACAAGACATTGACATTTCGGACAACATCAATAATTTCAAAGATCATCTGAAAGCACTTGGACGAGAAAACCATTTCGTTCACACAGGGCCACTGATTCGCCGCGAACACCCCTACGAAAACGATCTCATGGAAGATCGCATAAAACTCTTCAGCTCTCTATTTAACTGCGCAAGAAAACTTCCCATTACTTATTCCCACATTCTTGTTTACAAGCGAGAATGGAACGACATCATAAAGCTGAACTTGAGGATTTCTAAAATACTGGGCCTGTTTATTTCCTCTCACTACGAGTATTTCAGTAGTTTTGATTCCGTCATTATATATTACGATAATGGACAGACCGAATTGACCAAGCTCATCACCTCCGTCTTCAGCTCACAGCTTTCAAACATTGATGTCCGCAAAGTAAAACAAATTGATTATTTGCTTCTTCAGGTGGCTGATCTTGCCTGCACCATGGAATTGCTCTCCGAAAAGCTGGAGACAAAATCCTTCACAAAGTCTGAACTCGAATTCTTTAAGACCCATCGTGATTTCAAAAAGAACTATCTAAAATGGTTCCAAGAAAAGAAAGTATGAATTTCCGCCCAAGCCCTGAGCGGTTTTTTTGATTTCAAAACTGGTCGAAGTCTTCCTGGGATGCGACCTGTGCGTAATCCGTACTGTCGTTCCCTTTTTCCGTCCAGATGTCCATGACAAGACCGATCGTGAGGAGGTCAACATGTAGCTCGTCACATCTGATACAGTTTAAGTTAATAGTAATCTCAGCACCTTCACCTAAAGAGACAGTTCTCTTTTTCCCGTGTCCGTTTCTACGAATACGGCCAGCAACGCATTCACCATTGGAAAGATGAAAACAAAACATACCGCCTTTCTCCTTGCGAATGCGGCTGTAGAATTTTTGGACAGCAGCGTCATAATAACGCTGTATAAGTTTCTGAACAGCATCCAGGTTATCTGCGTATTTTCTGATTTTCTCCAGCAAAGATTTGAACATGGAATAGCTCTGATGTATAATGAACATGATTTCGACTCCTTTTGCGTTGGGGTGAGATTATTTAAGGCAGAGAGCTGGAACTCTCTGCCTTTACTATATCATGCATTTGTAATAATGAACAGTGTGTTGAAAAAATTCTTGAATTCAGTGTAAACATTCGTTGAACTGCGCGTCAAAAAAGTTTATAGCGGTTGTCAATTCTTGTTATACTGCCTGTAAATAGTCTTTGAATCGTTTGTAAAAAGAGGCTTATACTCGATGCAGCTGTCCCTTATACTTGTAGTAAATTTCCATTATACTGGTTGCAGTTTTCCGTTATACTGGTTGCAATTCTCTATGTTATATGCAATCACCTTGTTCTGCTTTTGTTCAGAGCAAGCTAAAACAATCGCAGCGCGAATGCGTTGTTCTTCATCGCCAGTCAGCATCTGTTCGAGCAAAATGCGATCTTCATGTCGTATTGTAAGTGGTGGGGAAACTCTTCCCATACAGGGGCACCTCCTTGAATGTGTACCCCCCATATTATACAGGTTTGAAAGAACAAATTCAATAATATCGTGCAGTTTCAGAATAATGACTTAATCTGCACAGCTCGGAAAAAGGAGATCAACCCATGATTGAGTATTATGCAACGGCAGGCCCTGCATGGCAGAGCCCTGAGCAGATTGAGAAGATTGTGAAAACCGGCCTTACGGGAATCCGCCTCAATCTCAGCCATACCTCTCTTGAGGCGAGTCGGGAGCGGATTCAGTGCTATCGTGAAATTGCAGAGCGACTTGGGAAAAAGCCGGAGATCATCATGGATCTCAAAGGTCCCGAGATGCGTGTGGGATGGCTCAAAAGCCGGATGCAGCTGTGGCCGGGGAATGAGCTGATCCTGAAGGCCAAAAGCAGCAGGGAAAGCTCACCGGTTCTCTGCGCCCCTCCGGCGATCATCAACGCGGTTGAGCCGGGAGATCACATCCTTGTGCACGATGGAATCATCGAGCTTGAGGCCGTGGAGGAGCTCGAGCCTGAGATTGTGATGAATTCTGTTCAGGAGACGACGGGGGAGCCGGAATCTGGGAAACCGGATGGGGACGAGCAGGCCGAGGCCCCCGCCGAAATGCCGGAGGGTGAGGCCCTTACGCAGTCTCCATCCGAAACGCAGGAGATCCGGCGTCGGTTCCGCCTGCGAGTCGTTCGTGGCGGGATACTGAACAGTCAGCAGTCCATAAAGATTGTGGGCAAAGAGGTCTATGGACCGGTTCTCACAAAGGCGGACCTTGAGAATCTTGACCTGGCCGGGGAACTGGGTATCACGATCTGCATGCAGCCCTTTGTCCGGGATGGTGCGGATGTTGAGGCGCTGAGGGAAGCAATAAAGGAGCGCGGGCTTGATATGCGGATCTTTGCCAAGATCGAATCCCAGACGGGGCTTCAGAATCTTGATTCAATCATCGAGACGACGGATGTCGTGGTGATTGCACGGGGAGACCTTGGTAATGCGGTGCCGCTTTGGCAGCTGCCAAGGGTGCAAAAGGAAATCGCGGAAAAGTGCCGTGCCCATGGCCGCCCGTTTATGGTGGTCACCCAGATGCTGCAGTCCATGGTCAGCCGCGCTGTGCCGACGCGCGCGGAGGTTTCGGACATCTTCAATGCGGTTCTGGATGGAGCGAGCTCGGTGATGCTGACGGCGGAAACCTCAATCGGAGAGCATCCGGTGGAGGCTGTTGAGTACCTGATTAAAACCGCCGAGGAAGGAAGACGGTATCTTGAGGAGTCAGAGGCCTCACGTGGGTGATAGCGTTCTGCAAATCCGGATGGACAAGGGCTTTGACACCTTTGATCTGTGTAGCGTTCTGAAAGTCGCGATGCGATATGAAAACGCCCATATAAAAAGGCAGTGCACCGATTTCGGTGCACTGCTTTTTTATATGGGTCTGCAGCTTTCTCTGCAGATGAGTTCAACGGGTGTCACAATGGTCTGAGGCGGCGTCGTGTCCCCGTGAATGCGGGAGCGCAAAAGCTTGACGCCGCGCTTTGCAATGTCCTTAAAGGGGTAACTGATGCTGCAAAGCGGGAGAGGGAAGGAGAGAACGTCTGCAAGGTTGTCAAAGCTCACGATGCCAAAGGGGTTTGGTGTCAGCTCCGGGCATTTCCCGATGATGTCCATGAGCTGCCAGGCTTCCATGTCGCAGAAGCTGAAGATGCCGTCGTATCCATCGCGCTTAAGGGACAGCAAAAGCGCGGTCATTTCCTCACGCCACGCATTGTCCTCCCGCTCGGAGAGAAAGTCCCTTGCGGCGATATGGATGCTGCGGGCCTCGGCGGGAAGTCCGGCTTCATCGCAGGCTCGAAGGAATCCCTGCTGGCGCAGCTTTGAGGAATAGAGAATGTCGTTGTTTGCGATATAGGCGAGCTTTCTTTTCCCGCTTTCAATCAGATGACGTGTGGCAAGGTAGGCGCCGTTTTCATCATCACAGACGATGCAGTCGGCAACGCTTTGCTCTGTGGCACGGAACAGGAGGACAAAGGGAATTTTTGCCTCCTGAAGCCTTGCGATGGAGAGCTCACTGCCCTTTGAGGGAATCAGGAAGACACCATCTGCACACCTTGCAATGGCCTCCTCCACCATTCGCTGCTCAAGCTCCGGCTCATCCCTTGAACAGAGGATGGTGAGGGTATATCCCTTCACCTGAGCGGCGTCCTGGAGGCAGTCGGCGATACTCCCGTAAAAGGGATTGCTCATGTTGCCAAGGATGAGGGCGATACTGTGCGTCCGGCCGGAACGCAGAGAGCGTGCAATCTGATTGCCCGTATAGCCAAGCTCTTTTGCCGTCTCCTTGATATATTCCCGCGTTTCCTCGGAAATGTCCTGCTTGTTGCGAAGGGCATGGGAAACGGTATTGACGGAAAACCCGGTTTTCCTGGCAATGTCCTGGAGGGTCACGCGTCGTGCAGTGTCCTGTTTTGTCATTTTTGCATGCTCGTTTCTAAAAAAATGGGGAAGATGGCCGGGGACAATTATACATGATTGTGAAAAAATGTCAAATTTGGGGGTTGACAGAAGGCAGGGATTGTGTGTATACTACTTACACATTAACGATAATGTTACAAAAGATCGGCGGGAGAATTGAGGCTATTGGTCAATTTTGCCGATAAAATGGAATTGTTGAGCGTTTTGCTCTTCAAATATTTTAATCAGGAGGATGTATCTCATGAAGAAATTGATCGCATTTGCTCTGACCCTGTGCATGCTGATCGGCATCGTATCAGTCGTCTCTGCAGAAACCACGAAACTGACCATGTGGACATTCATTGCACAGCATCAGGAGTTCTTTGAGAAGGCTGCTGCACGCTGGAACGCGGAGAATCCGGATCGTCAGATCGAGATCGAAGTGACCACCATCGGCTATGATGACATGCACAACAAGCTGAAGATCGCCCTGCAGGCCGACGAAGGCGCTCCGGATATGTGCGACGTTGAGCTCGGACAGTTCCCGAACATTCTTGCCTTCAACGACAAGCTGGTTGACCTCACTCCGTATCTTGCTCCCTACGAGGCTGATCTTGTCAAGGCTCGCCTTGAGATCTATGCCAAGGACGGCAAGTACTATGGTGCTCCGCTGCACGTTGGTGCCATGGTTTCCTTCTATGACAAGGGACTCCTTGAGTCTGCCGGCATCAACTATGAAGACATCGTCACATGGGATGACTGGTATCAGGCCGGCCTTAAGCTGAAAGAAGCTGTACCGGATGCCTGGATGGGCACTGTTGAGACCAGCACCCAGTGGGTCGCTTCTCTGATGCTTGCGCAGCAGGGAAAAGACTGGCAGGATGGCACCAGCGCCTTCATCAACACCGAAGAAGTTGCCAAGATCATTGACACCCAGAAATCCTGGCTTGAGGCCGGTATTGCTGAGGTTTGCCCGGGCGGCCAGCCGGATACCGAGGAAGGCAAAGCCTATGTTGCAAACAACAAGATCGCCAGCGTGATCATGCCCTTCTGGTTCATGAGCCGCTTCACCGATGAAATCGGCGAGTCCTGCAAGGATCGTTATGTTGTCGCTCCCTGCCCGGTATTCGAAGTTGGTCAGAAGCGCTCCATCGGCCAGGGCGGAACCGGCACGGTCGTTTACGCCAATGGCACCGACGCAGAGCTTGCCTCTGAGTTCCTGGTATATGCAAAGATCACTCCGGAAGGCGAAGCTCAGATCTGGTCCGTCCTCGGATTCGATCCGGTCAACACCTCCATCTGGGATGACGACGCCATCATGAAGACCGATGACAACAAGTTCAACCAGTACTTCATCGGCTATCCGATCGATGCCCTCCTGCCCATCAAGGACGAGATCGGCTTCATCGTTTCCACCTCCATCAGCCCGACCATCAACAACTACCTCGACACCACGCTGTGGAACGAAGTGTATGTTGACGGTGTAGACACTGCTGAAGCACTTGAAAATGCTCAGGATTCCATCGACAGTGATCTGTTCTGATTTATAAAACCGACACGCATGGGAGCCTTGCGCTCCCATGCGTTTTTTAACTGTATCGCTTACACAGTTGGCGGAGATGAAAGAAAGGGGTAATTACCATGCAGGCAACAGCGGTCACGCCCGGCGGCTCTGCAAAACGCCGGGGAATTGCATTGCTGGTCATCGGTCTCATTTTGCTTTGCCTGGGGTTGAGCGGACTGATCTCCCTTCAGGGAAAGTCGGTCCGTTTTGATAAGGCATTTGATGCAAAGGCCGATTTAAGCGCATTCTTTTTTACAAAACTTGAGGAAGGACAGAGCTATTCGTTCTTCCAGAATCTTTGGATTTATCTTGCCCGGTACCGTCTGTTTGTCATCATTGCAGGAATTCTGTGCATTGCAGGCTTTGTGGCACTCAACCGGGAGCTTCTTTATTCGCAGAAGGTTGCACCGTATGTGTTTGTTGCACCCTTTATCATTACCTTCCTGGTTTTTTTCACCTATCCACTGATTTCTACCATCCTCATGAGCTTCCAGGAAATCACAGGCGCCGGGAGCCGCTGGATCGGGTTTAAGAACTACACGGATATGTTTGCCAACAAGAATTTCTACACGGCCGTCCGGAATTCGTTTGTTTACATGGTGCTCACCTGTGCGATCCTGATTCCGGTCCCGATGCTGCTTGCCTACATGACGGAGTCAAAGCTTTCCAAGGTCAGCGGCTTTTTCAAGACGGTTGCCTTTATGCCTGTTCTCTGCTCCGTCGTTGTGGCCGGTATCATTTTCCGCATGATGTTCTCCGAGCTGGATGGCGCCATGATGAACCAGGTCCGCAAGTTTTTGGGACTCAAGCCGATTATCTGGCTCAAGACCTCCGGCGGATCCATGTTTGCCATGGTTCTCCTCTGCTTCTGGCGCTGGACAGGCATGAACATGCTTTATTACATGGCCGGTCTCAAGTCCATTTCGAGCGAGCTGTATGAGGCGGCGGATATTGACGGCGCGAATTCCGTGCAGAAATTTACAAAGATCTGCCTGCCGCTCCTTAAGCCCACCACGATTTATGTACTGACCATTTCCATCTATGCTGGTCTTGCGATGTTCACGGAGAGCTATATGATCTTTGGCGGCAACAACTCGCCGAAGAACTATGGCCTTACCATCGTCGGTTATCTCTATCGGTACGGATTTGAAAAGGTGGATAAGTTCGGCTTTGCATCCGCCGTCGGTCTTGTCCTGCTGGTTGGCGCAATGATCATTACCGTGATTCAGCTGCGCATCACCGGGGTCATCGGAAAGAAGGGGGACGACTGAACATGAAAAAGAAAATTCAGCATCCTGTGGGAACAGTCCTGATGTCTCTGTTCTTCATCATCCTGGCGATCCTCATCCTGATCCCGCTGTACGCACTTGTGCTGGGTACCTTCAAGGGCGGCGCCGAGCTGTTTGTCAGCGGCCTTAATCTGAATCTGGAGCCGGATAAGCTGCATCTTTATGCATGGCGCTATCTCTTCACCGGCATTATGGCCAACGGGGAGAGCAGCCCGCATGACTATTTCGTCTGGTATCGCAACAGCCTCATGGTGGTTCTGGTGCAGGGAAGTCTTACGCTTCTTCTCTCCTCCATGGTCGCCTACGGCTTTGCAAAATACAATTTCAAGGGCAAGAATGTGCTCTTCATGTGCGTCCTTCTTGTCATGATGGTGCCCCTTGAGATCCTCATGCTGCCCATGTATACCCAGGTCAATGCCATGGGTCTCAGAAACAGCTATGCGGGCGTGATGATCCCGTTCCTGGTCAGCATGAGTGCCGTGTTCTTCTTCAGGCAGTTCCTGACCAATGTTCCCTATGAGATGATCGACGCGGCACGCGTGGATGGCTGTACGGAATACGGCACCTTCTTCAGGATCATCATGCCGGTCATGAAGCCGGCCTATGCCTCCATGGCGGTGCTGACCGGAATGGGCGCATGGAACGCACTTCTTTGGCCGATGCTGGTCCTCTCGGATATGAAGAAGTACACGATTCCCATCGGCCTCAATACCCTCTGGTCCCCCTACGGCAATAACTATGACCTGATGATCACCGGCTCCTGCTTTGCCATCATCCCGCTTCTGCTCATCTATCTGTTTGCGCAGAAGTTCATCGTTGAGGGCATGACGGCCGGTGCGGTAAAAGGATAATGATGCGTCGTATTTTCTGCCTTTGTGCACTGTTTCTCACACTGTGCGTGCCGGCACTTGCCAAGGTGAAGTTTAAAAATGTCGCCCTGCACGATCCGGCAGTCATCAAGGCAGAGGAAGAGTACTATTTTTATGGCAGCCACATGCAGGGCGCGAAAAGTACGAACCTCTATGAGTTTAAGAACTTTTCAAACCTCGACAAATGCAATCTGCAGCCGAACTATGCAAAGGAGTTCTCGGAGGCGCTGACCTATGCAAAGGCCAGCACCTTCTGGGCTCCTGACGTCATCCGACTCGGTGATGGTCGCTATTACATGTATTACTGCTGCTGTGAGGGCTCAAGTCCCCTTTCGGCACTGGGCGTTGCGGTCAGTGATGCACCGGAGGGTCCCTTCCGGAACATCCAGGTGCTGCTTTACAGCGGTGGGCCCGGATATGATGCAACCCATTATCCGAATGCAATTGATCCCTGTGTGTTTTTTGATGCCTCCGGCGAACGGCTGTATATGGTCTATGGCAGCTATTCCGGCGGAATTTTCCTGCTTGAACTGGACCCGGAGACAGGTCTTCTCCTGCCGGACCAGGGCTATGGCACCCATCTTCTGGGCGGCAATCACAGCTGCATCGAGGCACCCTATATCGTTTACAATCCGGAAACCGAATACTACTATCTGTTTCTTTCCTTTGGCGGGCTCGCGGCAAATGACGGATACAACATCCGCGTCTGCCGCGCACGGTCCCCGGAGGGACCCTATGAGGATGCGGCGGGTAACAGCATGCTTGACTGCAAATGCAAGCCCGGGCATTACTTTAACAATGACGAAATTGCCCCATATGGCACAAAGCTGATGGGCTCTTATCTGTTCCGCCCGCTTCCCGGGGAAAACAGCGATAAGGAAAACGCAGTGCGTTCCCCCGGACACAACAGCGTGTTTTACGATGAGGAGCTGGGGAAATGGTTCCTGTTCCATCATGCGAGGTTTGCAAAGACCGGGGAGCAGTATCGCCTGCAGGCAAGAGAACTCTATTTTAATCAGGACGGCTGGCCGGTGATCTCCCCCGTCCGGTATACACCGGAAACGGAGACGGACATAGAAATGACGGGATCCTTCAAGGTTCTTTCGCATGAGCGGGATGTCAATCCCGTGGAACATGTATCGGAGGAGGTCCGATTTAATGCGGATGGCACCTTCTCCGGTGCCAGGAACGGGACCTATGAATGGAGTGGGAACAGCCTGACATTGAATATGGACGGCCTTACCTGGCGAGGCCATGTAGGCGTTGGCTATGATGATGAGCAGGATGCGGATACCACCTGCTTCACCCTTCTTTCTGAGGATGGAGAGGCACTTTGGGGCATCCTGGCCACAATACAATCTGCAGATTTGGGAGAATAAACTATGAAAAAAGCGAGAATGATTCTCGACCGGGACTATACGATCAGTCGGATTGATCCGCGCATCTACAGCTCCTTCATTGAACATTTGGGACGCGCGGTCTATGGCGGCATCTACGAACCTGGCCATCCCATGGCGGATGAACAGGGCTTCCGCAAGGATGTTCTTGACAAGGTTCGGGAGCTTGGCGTTCCCATGGTCCGCTATCCGGGCGGCAACTTTGTGTCCGGCTTTAACTGGGAGGATTCCGTCGGCCCGGTAGACAAACGGCCAAAGCGGCTGGACCTCGCCTGGTTTACAACGGAAAGCAATGCCGTTGGCATGCATGAATTTGCTGACTGGGCGAAAAAGGCCGGCAGCGAGGTGATGTATGCGATTAACCTCGGCACCCGTGGACCGGAACAGGCCAGGGACATCGTGGAGTATGCAAATCATAAGGGTGGCTCCAAGTTTTCCGACATGCGTATTGCCAACGGCAAGAAGGATCCGATTGGAATCAAGACCTGGTGTCTTGGAAACGAAATGGACGGTCCCTGGCAGATGGGACGCAAGACGGCATATGAATACGGTCGTATTGCCAATGAATCTGCCAAGATGATGAAGTGGGTGGATCCAAGCATCGAACTGGTTGCCAGCGGCTCCTCTTCCTCGGAAATGCCCACCTTTGGTGACTGGGAGCTCACCATGCTGAATGAGTGCTATGAGAACGTGGATTACGTTTCTCTGCATCGCTATTACGGAAATCCCACCGGGGATACGCCGGGCTTTCTTGCCAGAACCATGGACCTGGATGAATTCATCCATACGGTGGTCAGCATCTGTGATTCGGTCAAAGGAAAGAAGCACTCGAAAAAGCAGGTCAATCTGTCCTTTGATGAATGGAATGTCTGGTATCACTCGAATGAACAGGACAAGGAAATCTGGAAGAGAGAAAAGTGGGGACCGGCCCTGCCGCTGCTTGAGGATGTCTACAATTTCGAGGACGCACTGCTGGTCGGCTCCATGCTGATTACCTTCCTGCGCAATGCGGATCGGGTCAAAATCGCCTGCATGGCGCAGCTGGTCAATGTCATTGCGCCGATCATGACGCGCAACGGCGGCGGATGCTGGGCACAGACGATCTTCTATCCCTATATGCACGCCAGCCGCTACGGACGCGGCACGGCCCTGCGTGCTCTGGTGGATACCCCTGTCTATGACTGCAAGGACTATGAGGGCGTTCCGTACATTGATGCCACCGGCACGGTGGATGATGAGGGCAACATCACGGTCTTCTGCGTGAACCGTGACATGACCTCCGACTATGCATTGACGCTGGACCTCCGTTCCTTTGGTAACGTCACGTTCTACGAGCACATCCTGCTGCATCATGATGATGTGAATGCGGTCAATACAGAGAACAACCCGGAGAATGTGGTCCCCACCGCCGGACCGGGCGGCACGGTCTCGGGCGGAACGGCAGAGATTAAGATTCCGGCTCTGAGCTGGAACGTCATTCGTTTCAAGATTTCATAACATAAGCCGCTGCTTCGCAGCGGCTTTTTTCCATAGAGGGACGGCATTTTGTCCCTGGCGCATCGAAACCTGGAGGGCATAAATGAACATCACGGTTTATCCGGATCAGCCGCTGTTTAAGCGGAGCTTCATGATTTACGGACACTTTATTGAGCACTTTCACCGCCAGATCTATGGCGGACTCTTTGATCCCACGAATCCCTTGTCGGATGAGGATGGATTTCGAATGGATATTCTTGAGGCAATGCGCCGGATTCATGTCCCGATCCTTCGCTGGCCGGGCGGGTGCTTTGTGTCCGCCTATCACTGGAAAAAGGCGGTTGGCGAAAAGCGGACACCGTTTTTTGACAAGGCATGGCGCGTTGAGGATCCGGCGACGTTCGGGACGGATGAGTATATCAAGCTCTGCCGCAAAATCGGTGCCGAGCCGTATATCTGCACCAATGCGGGGACGGGAACGGCGGAGGAAATGAGCGACTGGATGGAGTATTGCAACCTTGAAAGCGAGGGTGAATTTGCAAAGCTTCGCATCCGGAACGGGCATGAGGAACCATACTCTGTCCGGTATTGGAGCATCGGGAATGAAAACTACGGTTCCTGGGAAATCGGAGCAAAGGAAGCAGACGAGTGGAGCCGGCTGGTGCTTGAAGCCGCCAAAATGATGAAGCACGTTGACCCACGGACAGAACTGAGCGCTGCTGCACTTCCTGACATCGACTGGAACGTAAAGCTCCTGGGGCGCGGCAGGGATTTCCTTTCCTGGATTTCCATCCACAAGTACTGGAACCTTATGGCAGAGGAAAACGACTTTGCCGATTACAATGAAACGATGGCCTATACAAACGATCTTGAAACAGACATCCGGAAGGTCCGCGGTCTTCTCATGGCATTTGGACTGGAAAAGAAGATCCGGATTGCCTGTGACGAGTGGAACCTGCGGGGCTGGCATCATCCTAAGGTTCTCTCCATCCAGCAGGGCATCACAAAAGAGGAATACCTGTATCCAAGGGATAAAAACGATCAGAATGAGGACTACACCATGGCGGATGCGGTCTTTACCGCCTGCTATCTGAATACCCTCAACCGCAACGCGGACATCGTCGGCATGGCCTGCTTTGCACCCATTGTCAACACCCGCGGCTGCATTTTCAGCTATGACCAGGGGATCGTGCTGCGCAGCACCTATCATGTCTTCAATCTCTATGTCAACTACATGGGCGATGAGATTCTCTCCTCTTTCGAAAGCGGCGGGGAATCCCTCACGGTAACGGGAAAAGCGGGCGATGTGCAGACGGTTTCTGCCATGGATGTCCTGGCAACGCGCAAGGCGGATGGAACCATCTGCATTGCGGCGGTCAATAAGGATGCGGAAAATGTCCATGACCTTGTGATCAATGCAGGCCTCAAAGGGCTGCTTGAGGCAAGGGTGATGACGGTAAACGGCTCCGAGACAACCTCATATAACGATATCGGACATACCGATGTGACACTCACGGAAAGCGACTGGATGCAGGGCGAGGGAACGCTCCAATTGCAGTTCATGCCACACTCGGTGAACGTCGTCCAGATTCGCAGATGCCCGGTATAGGTGGCATGCTGGATTTGAAGGATGAGAGGAACTTCAGCAGTCTGCAGCCCCATGAACCGGAGGAGTTTATTGAGCATATTATCAGACCACCACGGTGAAATCCGCTGATTACAAAAACTCTATACGATTCGAAGAATATGGTGGTTTTGGCAACATGTTTCATGCACATTGATGAAGAATGTTCTAAGGCCGGTGTGTTATGGGTTTTTACGGATTCATTCGGCTACACAGTCAGAGTCTATTGACATTGTGGAGAAGGTTGGGGAAATGTCAGTCCCTTTTTGAAAAAGGAACCGAGAAAGGGACTGACAAAGGAACCAACATAAAAAACGGGATGAAATAGAGCATAGGATTGAGCAAGTGTTTGATCTGATAAAACCGAATCCTGAGATTTCACAAAAAGAGATAGCAGGTCAATTGGATATCAGCATAAAACAGGTAAAAATGCCACAGATGCCTTGAAGGGAGAAGATGGGGGAAAAATCCTCTCTCTTTCCAGAACGGTGCTGTTTGTTTTGCTATGTACTTTCGGATCAGGTGAATATCATGGATTGACAAACGGTCTATCTCATGATACTATTCCACCTGTCAGCACAAGCGGACGGTAAACTTACACAAGTAAGTTGTTTCAATCAGGATAAAAGAATGGGTATCATAGAAGGTGCCAAAGACCATCTCAAGATGGTGTTGGCACCTTTTTCCTGTTCGGATGATGTGTTTTGGAGGAAAAATGAACACGATGAAAATTGGACGTCTACTTGTACTTGCAACTCTGCTGTGCTCCCTGGCTGTTTCGGCACTTGCGCTTGACTTTACGGATGCACATGGAAACGTAATTGAACTGGATGAAACCCTTGAGGCGTACACGGAGAGCACGCTGATCGGCGCGGAGAACGCAGCCAGAAAAGAGGAAACCAATCTTGGTGACCTGTGGGCAGATGCGCTTTACTGGTTTGCTGCATCCGGAACCATTGATTCCTATTTTGAGGAGGACGATGTGACCGCCGGAAATACACAGATGGCTGTGGATCCGGATCACATCGTGGCGCTCTGGAACGGTGGAAATCTCCGCGCAGATGTGCCGGAAGGAAAATTCGGAGCAGAACAGCTGGCGGAGGTTTTGCCCTATCCCAATAAGGTGGCCATTGTCTATATGACCGGCGCCGAGCTCAGCGAGGCACTTGAAGCGGCGTC
>JAFUZM010000044.1 GCA_017476605.1 Clostridia bacterium | reverse complement strand
TCCGTTCTGGCATATGGCATGACCGGAAAGCAGGACCCTGACAAAGGAATGATCTCAAAAAGAGGAGGAAAAGAAAGTGATGGGAATTGAACAGCTGACACTGAATACACCGACGCTTCATGAGGAGTGCATTCAGGTGGGACAGGTCAATTTCTTCTATGGCAAAAACGGGACCGGGAAATCAAGTGCAGCCCTTGCAATTCGGGACCTGGCTGGTGATATCCCGGTGATGATATACAACGAGGAGTATATCAACAGAAATGTGCAAAGCTACGGGCGAATCCCCGGGGTTTACTCCATCTCCAGCCAAAATGTCGAAATCCGGCAGAAAATTGACCGGATGGAAGAGGAACTTGAGCGTCTCTCCCGGCAAAAAGAGGAAACCCGGGCGAAACTGGAGGAGGCGAAGCGCCGGATTCGCGACGAGGAGGAAAGCAACTCAAGGGCACTCTGGCGGGCAACCGCAGTCACGCGGACACAATATCCGAAAGCGGTCGCTGAATTTGAGGAGGATGTGGACGGATTTGCTGCCGAGCTCATGCGCTATGAGCCAAAGGAGGACACAGATCAGCTGATCCGATACGACTATCTCTCAGGGTATGAAGCCAGGATACCGAAATACGTCTATTTCAAGACAGTGCCCAGCGACATATTTCCAACCTGTGATCTCATGGACATCCCGATCATCAATCGCTCGGATTCAGCACTTGCGGTCTTCTTCAAGGAGCTCGGGAATCTTGAATGGGCGAGAAGCGGTCATAAGCAGTATGGGCACCTGAAGCAATGTCCCTATTGCAGCCAGGTGCTGCCACCGGATTTTGAAGAGCGTTTCACGGCCTCGATTGATGAGCGGTATGCGAGACAGATGGAGACGCTTACGACCTTTGCAGAGGAATATGAAAAGGCGGCAACGCAGGTGAAAGCCATTCTTGATGAGAACCGGCAGAATACGTTTCGAAGTCATCCGAAACCGCAGTATCCCGATCTGGCAGATGCCGTCCTTGAAAAGATAGAGGGGAATCTCGCAAAAATCCAGATGAAGCTTGCAACACCAAGGATTGAGGTGCGCCTTGAGAAGATTGATTTGGAGAAGCTGAACAGAGAAGTAATAACGCTGAACGGAGTGATCAAGAGGCACAGCGACAGCCTTAAGGATATCCCAAAGACAAGGGAACGCTGTCATGACATGATCTGGCAGTCCATGGCGTTTTCCTGTCAGGAAATCCTTAAGCTGCGAGAGGAGATGGAGGAGCGTGGCAGGGAGGAGCAGGAGAGCCTTGAACGCGAATGCAGAAGGATAGAAAGCACTGTGGCAGCACTTGAGCAGGAGATCGAGGAGCACAAGGCTTCCCTCACCGATACATCCGCTGTGATGAAGGCGATAAACAATACCCTGAGCGAGAATGGCTTTACCGGGTTCTATCTGCACGAGAAAGCGGATGAGAAAAACGCCTATGAGCTGATCCGAAACGGTCAGGCCGGTCCTGCACATGGACTCAGCGAGGGGGAGAGGAAGTTTGTTGCGTTCCTCTATTTCTATCATTCGGTCATTGACACGCTCCAGCCCGATGAGAAGGGGACACCGAAGATCGTCGTCATTGATGATCCGGTGTGCAGCATGGACAGCGAGGTGATGTCCTATGCCGCGTCGCTGGTGAGGGATATGATTCGCCGGTGCATTACCCCGGTACGGCCGGATGAGGCATGTTCCTGCATTCTGCAGATGTTCTGCTTTACCCACAATCCTGCATTTTTCAGATGGATTTCCGATCCCTGTATTCCGGATGGAAAGCATTGCTTCTTCTTCCTGATTTCAAAAAACAGGGAGAACAGGAGTTCCATCCGGAGGTGTCTTAAGGGGGAGAATCAGGCGGGCAGGGAGCTTGTCAATTTCAGTCCCGCAGTTGAGGAATACCAGGCTATGTGGACAGGCTATCTTGAAACGGAGAACGTCCAGGAGCTGCTGGCGATATCGAAATGCCTTCTCTTTCATTACTTCATCGGGATTTGCAATTATGACGGGAAAGAGGTTTCAAGAACGCTTCTGATTGACCATCAGGAGGCATTCATGCAGGCCAACGAAAACGGGCAGTCTGCCTACAACATCGTCTCCTCTCTCTTATCCCTGATTGAGATGCAGACAAGCGGTCCGGTGACCGGAGTCTACTTCGATCCCGGCGCGGTGGATGCAGACCGGATCCGCTTTGTGATGAAGCGAATCTTTGAGATCATGGGGCAGGATCAGCATTACAAGCGGATGACGCACTTACAATTCCAAATTGCATAGAAACTGCCGGTGCATTATCCCGACTGTGAGACAAACGGATAAAGAAAAAGCAGAGGAGATATCTTCCTCTGCTTCGTTCATATTCTGTTTGAGGATCTGTTCAACAGCACTCATGCAGTTTATATTTACTCTTCTGATGAGGCTGAGAAGGGAAGTGCTGGACAAGTCTATTGTGTTGCTTATTCGACAGAAAATGTACTCGTATCTGTTTTGATGAGGACATGATACAGTGGAGCACACAAAACAATATGAATGTGTCTGATGCTTTGACACTTTGTGGGAATCGAAAGAAAATTCGGGACTTTTCCATCCCGCTTTTTCATGTTATAATTGTTTCGGTCAACGGGTAAAAGCCTAAACGGTAGGCGGTTGGGTCTCAGCTCCCATGAGGGAGTGACCCTCCTTTTTTTGAGAATCCCAATGTTGGCCTTTTGCCCTGCATCATGAATAATCATCAAACTTTGCGCAGCAGACGCCTACGGCATCTGGCCATTCCCATGAGAGACTATTGAGGGTAAAACCGAAATTTTCATGGGAGGGATGCTTATGAGTAGTTATGAGATGCTCGTCGTGATTCTTACGATGCTCAACATCATCGTAATGTTGCTGATAGCGTTAATAAATACAAAAAAGTAACCGCCCTGTGCCAAGGATATGGTTACTTCTTTGTAATCATCTTCTGAGGCTCAACCGTCTATCGGCTTTACCCGTTGACTGTATTATAGCACGAATTCAGTGAATGGTCAAAAGATTTTTTTTCGCTGCGTTGAGCTAGCTTGAGCATTGCATACATGCCAGCAATCTATGCGGCGGCAGGAATTGCATTTGATCTACAGCGTTATGATGATGACAGCACAGATGCCATTGTTAAGAAACTGATTTCCTGCCAGATGGCAGAAAGTGAGAAGTGAACCTCAGAATTCAGCTTAAGGGAACGCCATCAATATCTCAAAATACCTAAAATACTCCTTGTGGACAAAAGAAGTAGGGAAGGCAAGATTATTTCAAAGTGCCATAGTCTACATGGGCACTTTTCGCGTAGATTTGTCACACTTTGGGGCGAGACCACCATCTTTATGTAATTTTCCATGTGAAACACAATATATAGTGGCATAATGGATATACAATTACTATATATTTATAAAAGAGCACATGGCAATCGCTATTAACCATGTGACACGCGAAATATAAGGTGCTTCAGTGATGAACACAACCTTGAGATATGAAACTGTCGCCGAGATGTGGTCGAGGAGATCTTCGGATCATCTTCACATAATCAAACGCTATAGATTTTCGATCGAACATGGGTGTGGACTGCTCAATGATAATGGAAGTAATAGTGATGAGTTATCAAATCAAATTAATATGGGACAATGAAGCGGCAGTATGGATAGCTACAAGTGATGATGTACCTGGGTTAGTATTGGAATCAGAATCTTTCGATACGCTTGTTGAAAGAGTGAGACATGCAGTTCCTGAATTGATTGAAATGAATAGCTTCTTGGTGACTTAACCCGTTCACGCCATGCTATTGTCCCGCAAACCTTTCGTAATACGGTAAGACGCATGTTACATTCACTGCTCTGAATGGTAGTTTCTTCCTAATACACTTGTTACAAACAATGTGCGCGAGTTTTCTTGTGTCAAGGGCTTATTGTACGAGGACTGGAAATAAAACAGAGTGCAACCGCTTTGCTGATCATCTCCCGGATCAGTGGAGCGGTTGTCTTTGCTTTTTTTGGACTCCTTTTCAGTTTTCAGTTCAATACTGGTCTGACACAAGCATAAATCAACATAAGCATGAGAACGTGTAACCATCATACACTCTAACCGGTGAGAAATGCCTTCTATTCGTTCCGAATGAGCTGAATATATGGGATGCGGAAACGCATCCTTCTTTTTTTGCCTCGCTTCATGAAATCAATGATAGTGCAATGCCAGATACGAGATGGTTCTGTTATGAGACAGGTGCTTGATAAAAAGCCTTGGCGAATCAACAAATCCAAACAGATCTTCATATGGGGAGCATTATGAGATGGAGTTTCTCAAGAAGAATTTGATTTTTGATTACGCGGAAGGGGGAATGAGAGTAAGGGGCGGGAAACGGAGCAAAACTGGACAGGAAACTTCTCACAAATCAGTCCAAAACTGAAAAAGGAAAAAAAGGTAATGAAAGGTAACAAAAGGTAACTATTGCAGGTAACAGAAGGTAACTTCATAATAGTGTCATCCCGAGCGGAACAGCGAGTGTTCCGATTTTAGTAGCAGAATACCCCGATTCGCAATTTCTCATTCAATCCAGAATGAGAAAGGAACGAATCCCATCGCCGGATGCATACGGCTGTTGGATGGCTCACAGAACGATACGACCAATCTGATTGGACATCTGATCTGTGAGAGCACCCTATGGCTTTGTGCGTCCGTTTTTTGTGTGCTCTTGCATTCACGGTGTCCCCAAAGATGTCAAGTGGTGATTCGTCAGCTTTTGAAGATGACGGCCCACAGGATGCCGTGATGCGGCGGAAAGGAGCACATTTCCTTATGCCAGTGAACGAACCCACCTTCAGCGAAATTCTTGCAAGTTTAGAGCCTCAAAAATATACCGCACTTCCAAGTGCAAACCGCCTTCGTGGATTAAAGCCTCTTCGAGAATATCAATCGTGCAAGGTTTACCGGAACGGATATGCAGTCTATGAAAACGAGCTTGGCAGCACGGTTCTTTGGTTTCCTGCGTGTAGCACCTTTACCTATCACTTTGCCAGGAGCTCATCAAAGGAAACTCATATGCCGGCATTTGAAACGCTGGATGAGGAGAAGATGTCCGTATTTCCCTGGTACATTGCCGTTGCATTGCATGGTGAGTACCGAATTGAAAGCAACAGTATGAATCGCCATGGAGACAGACGAGGCGTTGCGGTGAAATATGAGGAGGCAGAACAGGCAGCAAAACCGACAATGAGCAGGTGGTATGTTGCCCGCATTCCAGGCCCGGAAACCCTTGTCATTCAGCAGGACACGATCCGCACGTTTCTTGCAACGCTCTCAGAGCGTCAGAAGGAGATCTTCCTTCTTTACTATCTGGATGGGTATACGCTTTCGGAAATTGCCTCGAAAATCGGCGTCAGTTCACAGAGGATCAGCATGATCCTGCAATCATTGAGACGCAGCAAAATCGAGAAATTCGAATAATCGCCAACCAATAAGCAAGGAGCCGGGACCGTCGTAAAGAAATGGCATTGTCAGCAGGTGCCCGGCTAATGAACAAACGAATATGTACGTGTTAAGGAGGAACAGTCATGTCCAATCGAATCATTAAGGAATCCATCTGTACAAGTGATACCATTCTGTCGCTTACCCCGGAGGAGGAGGTCACCTTCTATCGTCTTATCGTAAACTGCGACGATTACGGCCGCTTTGACGGACGCCCATCCATCCTGGCATCCCGGCTGTATCCCCTTCGCCGGGATTACTCTGAAAACCAGATTGCAGGCTGGATGAACGCGCTGATTCGCGCCGGGCTTGTTCAGGTGTACTTTTCAGGTGACCGTCCCTATCTCCAGATTACAAACTGGGAGGAACATCAGACAATTCGAAACAAACGCAGCAAATATCCGGATCCGGGACGGTTTGCTCCATATTGGCACTATCCAACATCCGGTGATCCGGGGAAGAACGCAGATTCAACCGGGAACGCAGACGCCAAGTGTGCCCAGGAGGACAATACCTGCTGTGACAAGAAGGACTCGCCGTCTGCTGACCTGGGCATCTCGTCTGCGACTGAGGAGATTACTGACGTTAATAAGGAGGCGGATGATACAGAGGAGTGCCTTTTTCAAGAGGACGATGATACAGAAGATTTGAGTCAACGGACGGAACCGGATTCCCTCCGAAAGGAATTGGGGGAGAATCCAGAAACAGCCAAAGCATCCACAGTGATCCTGGCAGAGGACTCTGTTGCCGCTTCAATGGAGGACTCCATCCCTTTTTCAGCCGAAACTGCGACTTGCAAGCAATTGAATTCAGATTGCAAACAATTGAATGCAATTGCGTCTCTGAATCCGAATCCAAATCCCAATCCGAATCCGAATCTGAACTGTGAATCCGAACCCCAGGTGCCCGCGTATGCGCACGCGCGGGATCGGCTGGACCCCGGGTCTTTCTACGAGGCAGTCCACAATCCACGTTATCTTACGGTCTCTGACCTTCGGGCGATGAATGCACCTGTGGAAGACGGGGCATTTCCTGAGCCGGAGACTGAGGAGCCGGTTTTGCCTGCGGAGACAAAGGAGCCCCATCCCACGAAGGATCACAGGGCCTACGTCATGAAAGGTGAGGAGGAAGATCAGGCAGTGCTCGATTTCATCGGGTATTACTATGATCTGCTTGAGCAGGGAATTCCGGTGATGACTCCGGAATTCGAGGCAAGGTATCCCGGGCTGATGGCATTCGAGGTATGCCTGGCACGCTATATCATGCCCGACTATGGCCTTCCCCTCACCAATGAAAACATTGCGGCGGTTGCCTCTGACATCAACGATTACGGGTACTTTCACATCCAGGAAGTCCTGGCACATGCCTTCAGGAAGGACAAGTGGGGATTTCTGACTCTGGGATATTACCGTGCCATCCTCAGAAACGGCATCTATGAATCTGCCGGGAAGCGGCCATCAGTGCCTGCCCCAGTCCCCGAACCGATGGGCAACGAGGAACAGAGTCTGCAGGAACCGGTGAATCCGATTATGATTGATCTGTTCGCAGCCTGAGTACCCACATTTCATTGCTGTTGTGTGCCGCCATTATGTGAATGCCTGTCTGATAGGTCTTTTATCACCTCGAGTCATGCGATTGCCAAATGACGAGCGTATGTCCTTCCATCATAGAAGCAAGCAGTGTTTGCAGGGATGATCTGTATGGAAGATGGCTTTCAAAACATTACCGGCCACACCTTCTTTGTGGTGAATGGAGTCCTCAATAAATCATATTTGACAGGTTTCTTCCTTGAAGGTAGTATGCCGTGTTTGTCGTGGTACATGATAACGGAAGCAAAAGCGTATCATCCGACCTGGCTTTTATGAGGAATATTGTGATCAGCTATGCAGGAGGAAGCGGCAATCTGATTGTAAAAACTGCACAGCCCCCCCCGGATGATTGGCGGCGGTTACACTACCCTTGCATTTTCTTATTGCTGATTCAACAATGGAAAGGCCGATACCAAAATGTCCGCACCTTCCGTTGTAGTTTCTTTCAAACAAATGGGGCAGATCACTTTCGCTGAGTCCATCGCCGTCATCCAGGACGGAAATCAGAGCATTGCTTTCCTCTGCTTCCGTAAAAACGGTGATTCGGGTATGCGCATGCCGTAGGGCATTGCTTAGCAAATGTCCAATGCAATGTCCAATAGAGCTTTATCAGCATGTGCGGTCAGGTCGGGAACCGAAAGCCGGAAATCCAGCGGAATTCCGTTTTTTACTGCGAGACCCAAGATGCAGTTCAGTGCGTCACTGATGATATCGGCCAGGCGAACCGATGACAAAGAAACCGGCAGTGAATTATGCCCCAGCCGGGAGAGAGTCAGCAGTTCATTGACCATGCCCGTCAGACGCTCGCTTTCTTCCAGGATTACCTTTGCGGCACACTTTGGATAGGGGAATATGCCTTGCTCGATTCCCTGGGCATAGCCACCGATCGACATGAGTGGAGTGCGAAGCTCATGGGAGACCGTCTGGAAGAATGTCTTTTGTGCTGTTCCTGCCTGATCAAGCCTTTGTGTCATTTCATTCATGGAGAGGCGTAGGGCTTCCGGCTCCTTCAGTGAAAATCCGTCTGGAATCGGAGAAAAATCCTGCTGGCTGATCCGCTCAGATGCAGAATAAAGAATCTGCATCGGTCTGGTGATGCTACGGGCAGTAAAAACGGAAACGACGATCAGGAGCAGTGCCATAGCTGAGGATAGCAGGAAAACCGTTTTTCCGGCTTCCTGGATCCAGACGCCGATGTTGGAGCCGGGGCAGTAGATGATGTTGAAGGAGAAGATGAATAAGTTTCGACGGATTTTCGACAGAGTGAATGAGCATACCGTTGAATAGCGCACTTTCCCGCTCACTTTGCCTCTTGCATCTCCGCAGCACACTTACGGAAGCAACGGAACATATCCCAACGATACTCGCTGGAAACATGTCCGACTTATGCGCCGAAGAAGAAACCGGATCTACGGCTCACCTGACATGCGGGCAGGAAAAGGAAATGACGTCTTTGATTACCCAACCCACAGGGTGTATCCCGAAATGATTTTCAACTGGTTCAGATGAAAAAAGACCCGCTCAGGGTGATCCCCGTGAGCGAGCGTTTATTAAGGTTTGTGTGCAGGTATCTTTCCCTGATTGGACGGGAAACTCATTGTGTTCGGCAGACCAGATTTCGGGAACAACATATTTCCTTTGGCTATGCTGGCTGAACGTCAAATTTTGAGAATCAGAACACCATAGCCCGGAATCTCAACGGGACCCTTCAATGTGCATTCTTCAAGGACGTTGAGGGCCGACTTCTTTACCTGAATGCTGACCGGCTCCTTCAGGTAATTGAGAATGAAGAGGTAGGTGCCGTTTTCGCTGGCGCGGACCGCCAACTCACATTCCTCCGGCAGTTCCACGACGCTCTTGTATGGAGAGACAACATTAAGCTTCTCGAAGAATACGCGGGCGGCCTGCTCACTGAAGGCGGTACCGTAGTAATAGACTTTGCCGGCTCCGACAATATTAGAGACGAGAGCGCCGCTGCCGGCGTAGTAGTCGGCGGTATATGTGCCTTCAAGATGACCGTCGCCGGTTGACTCAAGGAGATCGGCGAAGACAGCTGCCTCAAGCTCGCTGTCGTCCCAGGAGATGGTGACGCGTCCGGCATCCGGTGTAATGAAGGAATATTCCGGAATATCCGTAGCGGTAAGGTCTGCGAGGATGCCCGGCAATTTATCCATGACGCACTTGCCATGAATGTCCTTGTAGGCACTGCGGCAGCCGAAGACGATGGTGCCACCCTGTTCAGCATAGGCCCTGAGGAGCGCTGCCCGCTCGGGAGTGGTGATGACCGGGTGCGGATAGAAGAGCACTTTGTACTGCGCCATCTGCTTGGGGGTGGTGTGATCGAGGTAGAGGAAGTCGATGGGGGTATGGGTCTTCTGGGCAGCGGTAAAGAGCGCGTTCTCACTGGCTTTGTCCACGCGCTGATGCCACTTGTCGACAGAGGCATCAAAGACGTTGTCATAATCCTTTACGATAGCAACCTCTGCCTGATACCTTGCACCGGCAATGGGGCTCATTTTCTGGAGCTTGGCATGAATATCGCGCACCTCTGCAATGCGGCGGTTTTCGCGGCTTGAATAATCCAGAATGCCGTGCCAGTAAATTTCGGTGCCAATGGTGCTGGTGCGCCAGCGGAAGTAGCTGATGTAGTCCGCACCGTGGGCGATGCTCTGCATGGTCCACAGTGTCATCTGCCCGGGACGAGGGGTCGGTGCTTCCATCCTCGTATTCCAGCCGTTGGCACCGGATTGCTGCTCCATAATGCCAAATGCCGGGGAGATCGACCGAACTTCCGCCAGATTACGGGACCATTTGCGATCCTTGAGATTGCCCGGATGATCATTGTACATGTCAAGGACATAGGCGAAATTCGGATAGGAATCATAGGTGTAAAAATCGAGACTTTCCGCATTCATCTGGTGATTGTCCAGATTGGCAAACATGCCATTGGTGGTGATGAAATCCCCTGGCTTCAGGTATTTGCGCAGGATGTCACTTTGCATTTTCGCAAAGGTACGGGCGCTGTGTGAAATAAAGCGGATATAATCCAGTTCCTTGTGGGGATTTACGGAATCGCTGACTGTTTTCCGAGGAACGTGAACTTCCTCCCAGGAGGTATAGGTCTGGTTCCAGAAGACCGTTCCCCAGGCATTGTTCAGGGCATCCAGTGTCTCATATTTGTCCCGCACATAGAGACGGAAGGCATCATCATCCGCTTTGGAATAGAAGACGTTCATCTCGCAGTTGATTTCGTTGTCAAGCTGCCATCCGATGATGCATTTGCGTCCGGCGTAGTGCTCGCCCAGCTTTTCGGTAATCCGGCGGGAAAACTGCTGATAGATCGGAGAATTGTAGTTGTAATGACGGCGAGCGTCGTGACGGTACAGGTTTCCCTCCATGTCGGCATTCAGCACTTCCGGATATTTCTCGGTGAGCCATGCCGGCGGTGTGGCGGTCGGAGTGCCGAAGATGACCTTCATGCCTAGCTTGTCACATAGATCAAGGAAGCTGTCAAAAAAGTCAAAGGTGAAAATGCCTTCCTGGGGCTCAGTCAGGTTCCAGGCAAATTCGGCGATACGGATCACTTCGATGCCGGTGGCCAGCATGCGCTTGATATCCTCTTCCCAAAGTGCTTTCGGCCAGTGCTCCGGATAGTAGCAGGTACCCAGTACGAGACGCTTTCCATCGAGAATCTGAGGCATATACTTATCTCCTTTGCTTGATATAGTCGTTTCATGTGATGGGATACAGTCTGAAAGAAAAGAGGAGCAGAGATGCTCCTCTTTGGATTATTCCTTGACGGCACCGGCTGTGAGGCCGCTCATAAAGTACTTGGAAGCACAGAGGAAGAAGACGAGCAGGGGGAGGACGGCACAGGTGCTGGCAAGCATCAGTGCGCCATAATCGGTGCCACGATCTCCAACCATGGTTTTGAGCAGCAATGGCAGAGTATAGAATTTCTGGCGTTTCAAAACAAGCAGTGCCTGTGTGAATTCGTTCCATTGGTTAACGAAATTCATGATCCCCAAAGAGGCGTAGGCAGGCAGAAGGATCGGCGCAATAATTCTGAAGAAGATGGTCCATTCACTGCAGCCGTCGATGCGGGCCGCTTCCATCAGGGACTTGGGAACATTATTCTGGCAATACTGACGCATCCAGAAGACACCGAACGCGTTGGCGCAGCCCGGAATAATGAGGGCCAGGAAGCCGGCGTTGGTGCGGTTTGAAATCCACCCCAGCTTACTCATCATGATATACCATGGGATCATGCCTGCGGTAGCAGGGACCATCATGGTGGCCAGGAGAATCCGGAACAGAACTTTCTTAGCCGGAAAGTCATAAATGGAGAAGGCATAGCCGCCCATAGAGCAGAACAGAAGTGCCAGTACCACATAGGAGATGGTGACGATACAGCTGTTGCCAAAGGCACGCAGAAGGTCAACGGATTTGTTCATATTGACAAAGTTGTTGGCCAGGTTGGTGCCGAACCACATTCTGGGCGGGAACGAGTAAATTTCGTTGGTTTTCAAAGTGGACATGACAAACATCTCATAGAATGGGAAGAGCATGATCAGCGCAACGAAAACCAGAACGATGTAGAGCGCTGCCTTTTTTCCATTTTTGCCCAGCTTTGAAAGGAGAAGGAGGAGGAGAAGAAAGCCTGCAATCAGCAAAAGCAATGTTTTCATTTGAGCCTGCCTCCTTTCGGTTCTCTCTCCTCAGTCAGTCTGTTCAGCAGAGTAGAAATCAGAATGATCATGAGGGTGATAATGTAGGCGACTGCAGATGCATAGCCATACAGCGTACCGCCCTGGGGCGCCTTGTTCAGCAGATAGATCATGAGGGTGAGCGCACCGTTGTTGGTGCCACCGGTCCAGCTGTTGCCAGTCAGGACGAAGGGCTCGGTGAAGAGGTTGAACATACCGATGGTGGACTGGATCAGAGTAAAGAGAATGATCGGCTTAAGAAGCGGAATCAGAATCTTAAAGACCACATCAACGTGGGTTGCACCGTCAATGGACGCAGCTTCGTAGATGTCGTTGCTGATGCCCTGCATGCCGGCCAGGTAGATGACCATATTCCAGCCAATCCACTTCCAGGCGAACATGACGATGACGGCTACCTTGATCAGGGATCCGTCGCCGCCCAGCCAGTTGATTGGTGCCTCACCGAAGAGACTGAGGAAGTAGTTGATCACACCATAGTTATAGCCGAACATGCTGGAGAAAATGACAGTGACGGCAACGGAACTGGTGACCATTGGCATAAAATAGATGGTCTTAAAAATGTTTTCTCCCTTGACCAGCTTGGAGTTCAGAATATAAGCAAGCACAAGACCGCCCAGAAGGATCGGAATATGTGCGATGATACCGATGAAGAGGGTATTACTGAGGGCTTTCCAGAATAGCGGATCCTTGAAAACATTTACATAGTTTTGAATGTTGATAAAGTGCATGTCGCTGAGCCCATCCCAACGGAAAAAACTCAGGACAAACCCAAAGACCATGGGGAAGAGGTTAAAGACCAGGAATAGAATGTAGAACGGTGCGATATATGCGTATGCGACGCGGTTCTCATACAGGATTTTTCCCAGGCTTTTTTTCTTGGGGACGATTACTTTGTTCGATGTGTTTTGCACATCGGTTCACCTCCTGCAGAATATGCCTCAAAATGAATTGGGGGGAGGCCGGATTGCCCCGGTCTCCCCTTTGGGCGTTGATTCAATCGTTATATGAAAGGATCAGTTTCCTTTCCAGACGCCGGCATCCTTGAGGTTCTGAATCTGCTGGAGCTTCAGCTCAGCACAGGCAACCTCAATGTCTTTGCCAAGACGCTCACGGATCTGTTCGGCGGTCTCACCGGCTTCTGCACCGGCGTTGAAGGAGCTGTAGATATATCCCTCAGCGGTGGTATCCATGATGGTATTGTAGACAGCTGGTACCTCGCTGGCAATCTTTGCGGCAAGGGCATTGGGCGCCTGTCCGCCAAAGTATGGATCACCATCGGTGTAGAGTTCAGGAGCGGCATCCCATGCCGGCTCATATGCCGGGAAATAGTCAACCGCCGCGAACATGGCGTTCTGCCCCTCTGCCGTGCAAAGCATATAGGTAAGGAATGCCCATGCAGCTTCCTTTTCCTGGCTCTGCTCCGGGATGACGAGGAAGGAGCCGCCCCAGTTGGTGGAAGGCATACCCGCCGGCAGCTTGGTTGCACGCCAGTGACCGGCACCATTCGGATCAATATCGGTCTTCAGGAATCCGGAGAACCAGGAGCCGGCAGCAACGCTGACACAGGTACCGGCTTCATAAGCGGCATAGGCCTCACTGGACCACATATCCACGTTCATATCCCAGCCGTTCTTGCGGATTTCAAGGCAGGCATTGAGGCAGTCGATGTCGCCGGGACGTTCAAGGACCAGGTTGAGGTTCTCGTCATAGTAGTCGCGGTTGATGAAGAGCCACTGATACGGATAGGCAGCAGACGGGAGGAACCAACGCTGTCCGGGAATGGAAACCGCTTCGGCAACCTTGAGAACGCCGTCCCAGGTGCTCATGAGTTCGGTCACTTCGTCCGGATCGGTCGGAAGTCCGACTTCTTCAAAGACGTCGGCACGATAGTAGTAGAGCGTCGGGCCGAGGTCCCACGGGATGGCAACAAGCCGGGTGCCGTCATCGCTGATGGCCTGGTTCCACTTGAAGGCACCGAAATCATCCTTGTAATCCTGTGCACCAAGGGTGTTCAGGTCGGTCAGGGCGAGGGAATTCTTGTACTGCGCAATGTATGCGCCCTCGACCATGGCAACATCGGGTGCACCGGAGCCTGCAGCGAGGCTGGTCTGGAGAGCCTGATGGTGTGCCGTTGTGTCGGTAAAGACAAGCTCCACTTCGATGTTGGGATACATCTCGTTGAATCCCACAAGGGCAGCCTTGAAGGCATCATCACCGGATGGCCATCCGCCAACTTCGATGTATCCTTCGATGTCCTTGTTGACCTCAGCAAAGGCGCATGCCAAGGTGAGGGTCATGATTGCGACGAGAAACAGAGTGATAAACCGTTTCATACTTCGTCCTCCTTAAAAAATATTATTGATCTCTTTTGACTCCAAAAGAGGATCATACGATTTTAGGAGCACCAACCGTATCCCCTTCGATGATCTGAAGGGGGATGCTCAATTTTCGCTCATAGGGCCTGCCCTTAATGACCTCAATGAGGAGGGAGGCTGCCTGCCTTCCTTGCTCAAAGGGATTCATATTGAGTGTTGTAATGCGCCGGCTGAAGCGCCGGATCATGTAGGAATAATCGAAACCGATGAGGGATACGTCGTCCGGAATGTGAAGGCCCATCTCTGTAACGGCTATGTAAAAACCGATGGATACCTCATCATTAAAGCAGATGACCGCAGTGGCATCGCAACCCGATTCGATGAACCGTTTCCCGCCGATGATGCCCTTTTTGACATTGTCCTGAACTTTATTTAGGACTTTGCTTTCCTTGTGGAAGGGCACATCTTCCTGCAGGTTAAAGTAATAGTCGATGACATGATCTCCCGTAATCTGTTGCATGTAGGTCTTCCATATGTTGCTACGGATGGTGAAGCTGTTGAAATCATCCGGCGAGACCATGGCGATCTTCTGGTGCCCTCTCTGATACAGATAATCAATGACCATCCGTGTTCCGACGGTTAGATCACAGTCCACCATGGGCAGACTCCGGGGAAACAGATAGTCATATCCATAGGAGCAGGTCACTGCCGGCAAAAAATAGTTACGGCCAATGTCATTTAAGTAATTGTTAGCAAGTTGCTCAGAGGAAAAGATAATCCCGTCGGTGCTGATTCTGGGAATCATGTCATAATCGGAGGCGTAGTAGAACATGGCTGAAAACCCATTGGCCATGGCCGAGTCTAGAATGCCTTCATAGACCTCATGATAAAAGGGATTATAGAGATCTCTTGTATAGAAAAGGAGCTGATGATGGGAACCACCCCCGTTGCTAAGCGCGACAGGCTCTTTGGTATACCCCATTTCCTTAGCTAGCCGGATGATCTGTTCTTTCTTCTTTTTGTCCACATAACCACTGTTATTCAGTGCTCTTGAGACTACGGAAACGGAGACGCCCAGTTTCTGCGCAATATCCTTTCTTGTGATCATTCGCTCTCTCCTGTGCACATGGGTGGCTGGAGCTGCCGATGAAAAATCAGTCACCGGGCAGCACAGCATTCCCTATAACAAAGGTCTGATGAAGGAAAATATAAAGTTGTTCCTGCAGAGACTACAGAAAAGTCGGGATGGCAAGCAGTGAACAAAGGACCCGACAGAGACCACTCATAATGAACGACGGATCCGTCATGAAACTATCCAGATGAAATTGCCATCAAAAGCGTCAAAAACAGACGCAATATTCTTGTACGGGTTACATAGAAAAAATGCGGATCGAATTTGATTAATTCTAAAAATTGGAGCAAAAAATTGTCTACATTGAATAGTATAAAGGGGATGGTGAGAGAAATCAACAAAAAGAAATGTGGCCAAACATCCACATGGTTGTGGACGAGACCATATCGGATTCATCAATGAATACGGGTACTTTCACATCCAGGAAGTCCTGGCACATGCCTTCAGAAAGGACAAGTGGGGATTTCTGACTCTGGGGTATTACCGTGCCATCCTCAGAAACGGCATCTATGAATCTGCCGGGAATCGGCCAGCAGTGCCTGACCCAGCCCCCGAACCGATGGGTAAAGCGGATCCGAGCCTGCAGGAACCGGTGGATTCAATCATGATTGATCTGTTCGCAGCCTGAACATTTGCATTTCATTGACAGAACTTGTCAACACATTGTGGATGCCTGCTTTGATGAGACCATCCATCACATCCGGGCATGCAATTACGATATGCCATGTTTACGCCTTCCCTTCATGGAAGCAGGAGCCAACTTTTTCTTGCAGGAGAACCGTGTCCTTACAGGAACGATACTACCATTTTACGGGAACAAAGTCGAATCCTTTGCGGAAGAGAAGTTAAAAAACTCTGCCACTCGAAAAATTTACTTCTCAGGTGCTGCAATCTGTTGTATACTTGCGTCAGTAGGAGGTGAGCAAAATGGCTCAAAAATGCAGCGCATGGTTCTGGTGCTCGAAATTCGATCATGAAGTAAAAGTCCTGTGTTTTCATCCTGTCAGAGAAGAAGAAGGAACTTTTCTCGGGATGAGGGGAATGAAATCCATCTCCTTTTGTCCTTGCTGCGGGGAGAGAAAGGAAGGCTTTCATCCATTTGCTGGTGAGCTTGGCAGAATAATCGAAGAGCGAAAAGAACAGACGCGTCAGATGCGGATGTCATATGGGATTGATGATGATGAATACGATGAGCCTGATGACAAGGATGACGACAAGGATGATTCCGATAAAATAGTCGTGGACTTAAATCTTGATCCGGATGCAAGTCTGTTCAGATGCAAAGTCTGCGGAGAAAAGTTCAAAGTGAAAAGTGATAAGGCTTTCTGCTATTATTGCGGAAATGAGACAGAAAAAGTTGAGGAGTAAGACAGATGCCAAAGGCTGTGTGGCTGCCTGCTTTTCTTATCAGCAACCATGTCCATTACCTCAGCCTCTTGATATTTACCGGGAAGGCCAAGACTCGATTAATTCTGCTGTCTCCGTTTGTCGCGCTTTCATCTCGGATGAGGAAGGGAAAAATGATTTCCTTGTAAAAATCACCGGGGACCGCCTATAATAGCAGTGAACAGCTGGACCGATTCAGTTCGGCGTATCAGGTGCAAAGCATATGCCTCCGGAAATGAATGATCATGGACGATAAAGGGCAGTGTAAAATCGCCGGTCTTCCTTATGGAGCACCGCCCATTGGTTACTATGCTTTTTGACTGGACGGAGAGGAGATTGTGACTTGGATAAACAGAGAAATCCTATAGATGAAATGCTTAATAGGGCTTTCGAGATTTTCTCGGCTGCTGAAACAGCGGGCAACTGGGCTGTTGCAGAGATTGGGTATAATCGACCATTTTCCTTCCTGCCTGGCCTGACAGTTTCCTATGAACTCTATACATCCGGACCGGAGCAACCTTATGACGGTCAGTATGCACATCTCAACGAGGAATTGCTTGGCGCACGCGTTGATCGGCATCCGGCAATGACTAATGAACAATGGTTCCGGGTTTTGGATGAACTGTTTCTGAGGATTGTGATCCGGGAGAATGACAAACCGGTGTTTATTATCCAGGGGAAGAGATGCCTTCAGAATTCTCTTTATATTGAAGGTCCGTGGGAAGAGCAGCTGTTGTCATGGTACCACGCCAATGATGGTGTTCTGAGGTGATCCTCTTCCAAAGAGAAATCATGGGTTCCATCTGCAGCGTTGTAATGTGCTTCGTTGCATTGCCCTCTTTCTTCTGCCTCCGCAATCAGGAGCAGGGAGAAGCGAAACGTTTGTTTCATCAAGGACTAAAGCACGAAATGACCATATTCTTAAAGAACGCATATCCAGGAGGTTCTATCAATGCTTTCAATCTTTTTCGGCGAAATGCAGGATGCAATATATAACCCGGCACGATATTTTAAAAACTCATACACGGATGATTGGATCATGGATCATTTGTGTAAAGAAATGATCCGGGATGTGGACAAGTCTGAGGTGATCGGCCCCAGAGTGATAGACAGTCCGGTGCTTGGTGGAATATCTCCCAGAGAACTCTCCGGTGGAGTCAAAACGCTGATTGATATCTATAAGGAACCGGACAAGATTTTTAATGCTTCGGCTTGCGGCGATAATTGTGCAAAATGGTTGCTGGTCATAGGCAAAATGATGGATGTAACGATTAATCTCAGGCATATAATGGATTTCGGAAGGGAGCAGTTTGAAATAAGAATTGTAAATACGAATCAGATGGTTCATAGTATGGATGAAATGATTCCTATTGCAGGAATGATTGTGAGGTAGGTTTCTTAATGAAGGGCGTACATCATATTACCGTATCAAATGCAGTTGTAAAATATGAATTCGATATTCGAAGAAACATAACGATCATAAAAGGTGACAGTGCAACCGGCAAGACAACATTAGTTGAGTTGATCAACGAACATTATGAGTCAGGAACAGGCAGTGGAGTTACACTGGTGTGTGACAAGTCATGCAGAGTACTTTCGGGAAGAGACTGGAGGATCATCCTTTCGTCAATAAAGGATTCGATCATCTTTATTGATGAGGATAATAATTTTATTACCTCTGTTGCTTTTGCCGAAGCGGTAAGAGAATCGGACAACTATTATGTGATTGTCACACGGGAAGGCTTGGCCAATCTTCCGTATAGTGTGGATGAGATATATGGTATTCGTTCATCTGGGAAATATGCAGGATTAAAGCAAACGTATCATGAATTTTTCCATATTTACGGAGATCATGTTCCAAATGAGACGATTGATCCAGACTTGCTGATTGTCGAGGATAGTAATTCTGGTTACGAGTTTTTTGAGGGACTCTCAAAATCAAAGCAATATCGTGTGATCAGCGCGAGTGGAAAAACAAATGTGTTCAGAATTGCAAATGAACAAAAGGAAGGAAATACTGTTATAATCGCAGATGGTGCAGCATTTGGTGCGGAGATGGACAGAATGATAAAACTGGCAGCGAGCCGAAAAAATGTTACACTGTACCTTCCGGAATCATTTGAATGGCTTATTCTCTCAGCTAATTTGCTTTCTTCCAGAGATATTGACGCTGTTTTGGACTCTCCATCAGACTATATTGAAAGCAGTGCATATTTCAGCTGGGAAAGGTATTTTACGCATTTGCTGATCGAAAAGACAGAGAAAACATATTTACGATATAGCAAAGCAAAACTAAACAGGACCTATCTACAAACGTCCATTGTTGAGAAAATCATGAAAGTCATCAAGGACATCAAACTGATATAAACTTGAAATTCGTGTAAGATGGGACGAGTTGGATCTGAAAATCAAAAATCGGTCAAATGATTAGTGCTGTATGCTTCATAATCTACATCAAGAGAAATAAAACTTCAGGCGTGCATGATGTAAGACTTGGAGAGATATTTCTTATTGAGGGAATTGTGTAAGAAACCGGTCCTGCTCCTGTAGAGAAAGAAATATGACAGCTGCTCAGATAAGACCCGAATGGACGACGTGTATGCTGACCGACTTTTGCAGTCTTCAGCTTATCCGTTGTCCATTTTTTGTCTTTCCGCAGCAGGGATACAGTTCTTCCTTGACGCTCCTGCAAGTCACGGTGTACAATGAGTGCATAAAGGAGAGACGTAAAGCCCTCTCCGAAAAGAAAGGATGAACAGCCCATGGTTACGTGGAAAAATCTCGATGAGGCACAAGCCTATAAAGTACTTCCTACGCTCAAAAAGGTTGAAGTGAAGACGGAAATGGCCGGCCAGTCCGGTGCGGAGCGTGTCGGTAAATATTGTCTGCCCATGGCAGGCGGGCTCAGTTACAATTTTGCAGCGAAAGCGGTCAATGATGACATTCTGGCAGCACTTTCAAAGCTGGCAGAGGAAATGCAGCTCGGCGAGAAATTTGAAGCCCTTTACAACGGCGAGGTGATCAACACCGGTGAAAAGCGCCGTGTTCTGCATCATCTGACCCGCGGACAGCTTGGAAATGACGTGGTAGCGGACGGCGTGAACAAGCGGACGTTCTATGAGGATCAGAGAAAGGCTGCAGGAGAGTTTGCCGCAAAGGTACATCGCGGTGAGATCGTCAACGAGAAGGGCGAAACCTTCACGACCGTGGTACAGATCGGCATCGGCGGCAGCGATCTTGGCCCGCGTGCCATCTATCTGGCGCTTGAAAACTGGGCAAAGGCCAACGGCACACTCAAGATGCAGGCAAGGTTCATCTCAAACGTTGACCCGGACGATGCCGCTTCCGTTCTTAAGAGCATTGATCTTCCTCGTTCCCTGTTTGTACTGGTCTCCAAGTCCGGAACCACCCTTGAGACCCTGACCAACGAGACGTTTGTGAAAAATGCCCTGCGCGCCGCAGGTCTGGATCCGGCAAAGCACATGCTGGCCGTGACCAGTGAGACCTCACCTCTGGCCAGCAGCAGCGATTACCTGGCGGCCTTCTTCATGGATGATTACATCGGCGGACGGTATTCCTCTAGCTCCTGCGTAGGCGGCGCGATCCTTTCTCTGGCCTTTGGCGAGGAGATCTTTGCACGTTTCCTGGCCGGCGCGGCTGAGGAGGACAAGCTTGCCAAGATCGCAGATCCGCTCAAGAACCCCGACATGCTGGATGCCCTCATCGGTGTATATGAGCGCAATGTTCTCGGCTATCCGACAACGGCCGTTCTGCCGTATTCTCAGGCTCTGAACCGTTTCCCGGCTCATCTGCAGCAGCTGGATATGGAGAGTAACGGCAAATCCGTCAACCGCTTTGGCCAGCCGGTTTCCTATGTCACCGGTCCGGTCATTTTCGGCGAACCGGGCACCAATGGGCAGCATTCCTTCTATCAGCTGCTGCATCAGGGCACGGACATTGTTCCGCTCCAGTTTGTCGGGTTCCGCGCCAATCAGGCGGGCATGGACGATACGATTCAGGGCTCGACCAGTCAGCAGAAGCTCTCGGCCAATGTTGCCGCTCAGATTATGGCCTTTGCCTGCGGCAAGGAGGATGCAGATCCCAACAAGAGCTTTGCCGGCAACCGTCCCTCCAGCATCATCATCGGTGAACAGCTGACCCCCGAGGCACTGGGTGCACTCCTTGCGCACTTTGAAAACAAGGTCATGTTCCAGGGCTTCCTTTGGAACCTCAACAGTTTTGATCAGGAAGGCGTCCAGCTTGGCAAGGTCCTGGCCAAACGCGTGCTTGCCCATGAAACAGACGGTGCACTGCGCGCCTACAGCGATCTGCTCGCCATCTGATGATCCTCCACGATCAATCTGTAGTTAAGATGCCCAAATGGTAGTACCGATAATTATGCAATTTATCCAAATAGTCACTTTATTTCATTTCCGTATTGATTTTTACCCTCGGAAACGACAATAAGTAGAGCGTCCCGGAACGCTCTCCGCGAGAGAAGCGTCGGCTTTACCTTTTTAAGGCTCGGGGGCGGGAAACAGCCCGAAAGGAAAAAAATTGCCTGTTTTTCTAATGTTTTTTCCTGAAGTTGTTGATTTTCTCTCTATATTTGGTTATAATCTCACCCGGCCTTAGGCCCAATACTCAACTGGAGGAAATTAGAATGAATAAAACCGAATTAGGTGCACTCGTAGCTGAAAAGCTTGGCGTAAGCAAAAAAGACGGAGCTAAGAGCCTTGATGCTGTTCTTTCCGCTATTCAGGATACCGTCGCCGGTGGTGACAAGGTCATCATTCCTGGCTTCGGCACTTTCGAGACCCGCGAGCGTGAGGCTCACACTGGCCGCAATCCTTTCAATGGTGAGACCATTGAGATCGCCGCTTCCAAGGTTCCGACCTTCAAGTTCGGCAAGAGCTTCAAGGATGCTGTAAAGAAAGCCTGATAAAAAACGCAAAGACTCTGCATTTGCAGAGTCTTTTTTAATACCCATAGCCGCCAAGTGGCGGCTTTTTTTGTTGCCTGAATTCCCTATCGCGAATGAGATGGATGGTTTTGACAGAAAGCATCTACTTGACAAATCGACCTGGCAAACGGGCGATTCCACACATACCTGATTAGGAGGAGGAGAAGATGAGAAAGAAGCAAGGCGGGCAGCCTATGGCGTGCTGCAGGCGCTGTGCCTTTTTTAAAGCCACCAGCGGCTATCCCTATTGCCCCTTTTCCGTCTGCATCCGTGAGCAATTTCCGGAGTTTGATAAGAGGAGGGAGCCGGAATGCGGGGTGTAAGACGGAGGGTAGAGACACCGGAGGAAGGATACTTTATTGAACGGGAGCAAATGGAAAGTGCATTCCATGAGCTCCTTTTTTCCGTATATGGACTTGAGGAAACCCATGAACTTGGTGCGCAGTTTGAAGCACTGCTGGATGAGCTTGAGGTTGAAAAGGGCAGAGTATGCTTTGAGGGAACCTGGGAGAAGCTGGATCCGGCAGACCCCAGGATGGATGAGACCGAGCGGATGCTGTTCCCGGATGAAACCTATCTCTGCACAAACTGCGGCGGCCGGGCGTACTTTGGCGCGGGCTGTACGAGAGATCGGTTCTGCCAGTTCTGCGGTGCCCGGATGCTGAATGCCGGTCACCGGCAGGGACGAGGGAAGAAAGGAGAGTCAGGTGCAGGAAAACCAATACACGAAAAGGGAGCTGACACAGCTGCAGGCCCTGCCCTTTGAGGAAAAGGTAAAGCTGTCACGGGCAAGGATCCGGGAATGGATCGACGCCTATGACGGCAAGGTCTATGTGTCCTACAGCGGCGGGAAGGATTCCACGGTGCTCCTTCATCTGGTGCGTCAGATTGCACCGGAGGTTCCGGCGGTCTTTTCCAATACCGGTCTTGAATACCCGGAGGTTCGGACCTTTGCAGAGCAGATGGGGGTCACGATCATCCGTCCGCCCAAGACCTTCGCGGAGGTGGTTCGGGAGGAGGGGTATCCCATCCTCAGCAAGAACATTGCAAGCGCCATTCTGCAGGCCAGAAAATTTGACATGACGGGGAAGAACCGCCGGTACATGACCGGGGATTTCCGGGTAATGCGAAAGGATGGGAGCCTTGGCAGGAGCATGTTCGACAAATCCAAATGGCAGCGTCTGGCGGAACTGGGCGATTTCAGGATTTCGGATCGATGCTGCAACCGGATGAAAAAACAGCCGATGCGAAAGTTTGAACGGGAACACGGACTTCACCCGATGCTTGGCACCATGGCGGAGGAGGGACGCCTCAGGGAGCGCGCCTGGCTTCTGCATGGGTGCAATGCCTTTGACGCGCGGCATGCGGTTTCTACGCCGCTGGCCTTTTGGCGCGAAACGGACGTTCTCAGATACATCAGGGTAATGCATCTGCCCATCGCGTCGGTTTACGGGGAGATCATTGAGGATCCGAACTGCAAAAACTGTCTGAAGCTCACCGGTGTGGACCGGACAGGCTGTGTCTTTTGTGGCTTTGGCGCCCACATGGAGCATGAAGGCCGCTATCTCCGCTTAAGGGAAACGCATCCCAGACTGTACCGCTACTGCATGGAGGGCGGACACTTTGTGGATAACCCGGACTATGATCCCTCCATTCCGGAAACGGCCACGGACGGCTTTCGGAATTTCAATCCGAAACAGCTGTGGGAGCCGGACAACAGGGGCCTTGGCATGGGCTATGTGTTTGAAACGGTCAACCGCCTGTACGGTAAGACCCTGATTCCATACAAATGAGGTGTGACATGGAAAACAGCGAAAAGGTCAGATACCGCAATGGCAAGAACTGGGAAAATGTGAACCGTGTACGCTTCTATGGCTTTGGAGCATATGAGATTCCGCGGCTTGCCCCGATTCGGGAAGTTCCGGTCAGCAAATGGATCGGGTTTAATGAAGCGCTGAGCTTTCCGAAGGAGAAGCGAAAAGAAACCGGGGTGCATTTCTGGCTGGATGACTATCAGTTCCAGCGGGTCTGGACCCATCCGTCCCGGTACCTTACCCTGCTTTCGCAGTACGGGGCGGTGTGTCAGCCTGAGTTTTCCCTATATGAGGACTTTCCAAGAGCCATTCGCATCTACAATGCCTACCGAAACGGCTGGCTGGGCTGCTTCTGGCAGGATCATGGTCTTACGGTCATCCCGTCCATTGTCTTTTCTCTCCGGGATCAGGATGAGTTCTGCTGGGACAGCTATCCCGTGGACTCCGTGGTTGCCATTTCCTCTGTGGGAAACATGCGAAGCCGGGAGGACAGGGCGTGGTTTCTGAGGGGCTTTTCCGAGATGGAAACGCGGCTTATGCCCCGCAAAATCCTTTTCTACGGGGAGATCCCGGAGGAGATTCGGGACGCGGTTGAGCCTATTGAATGCTTTGCCAGCAGCATGCGGAGGCGCATGAAAGGGGGATGAATGGGGAAAGGCGCAGGCTCCGGAGTGGCCGGAGGAAAGACGGGAGCCGGTCACACGAAAGATCTCAAAGAGCTGAGAGAATACATGGAAAGCAACTATGGGGTTCTGGTGGGACGTTCTCTGGAGCGGGTGGAATTTGCACTGGCCCGGGATATGGCGGTCGGGATGGAGGAGATGCTCAATGAGTTTCCGGATCTTCGCGAATTGCCGCTGCATCTTGAGGCAACGCTTACCGGCCGGGATGCCTATGCCGGCGCCACGGTAGATGGCGGCATCCTGCTGCAGCCGGACCGGATGCGGACCAGTGAGGCTGCCAGGGCGGCGTATGACCGGGACCTGTCCCGGGGCTATCATCCTGCCGGGACAAGCTACATGAACATCTCGGTGCATGAGATGGGGCATCAGATTGAGGCGGCACTTTTGCATCGCCGGATTCCTGGAACCACGGAGGCAGCCCGGGAAAGCCGCCTTGAGGCCTGGCGTGCCTCACAGGTGGCAGAGGGCATCGTGAGCAAGGCCCTGGATCGTGCGATGCCCGAGTGGCGTAGAAACAGCCGACTGGCCGCCGGAGCCATTCGCGGCATCTCCGGTTATGCGGCCACCAACGCCAGCGAAACCATGGCTGAGGCCATCTCGGATGTGTTCAGCAACCGACACCGGGCAAAGCCGTTATCCAGGGCGATCTGGAACGTTGCCAAGGAGGAGCTGGCAAAATAACGTCCGGCTTCCAAGGCCCTTTTGCCAGGCCCTCAGGCATCTGCAATGCAGATGGACCTTAAGAGAGGGCAGAGCCCACGGGCCTCTCAGGAGCGGATACCTGGCAAATGAACGAACGCAATTGTATATAAGGAGAAGCTGGCCTGTTTGCGCAGCAAGCAGTTTGTCAGGGAACGAGCACTGACAAAAGTCACTATGCCGAAAGACCAGGTTGCTCGTCAGAGAAGGAGGACATATGAGCAGCAGAAAAAGGCCCCAAAAGCAGGAAAAGCCAAAGGCAGAGGGGAAAGAGGTAAGCCTCAGGGACATCTACAGGGAGATTCATCCCGGCTTTAAAAGCCCCTATGTGGATAAGGATGGGGTCAGGAGAGATTAAATGGCAAGGCTCACAGCGGAGATGGCCTGGGAGCGGCTGAGCGCGCATAATCGGGCCTATTACGAGATGTTCTCAGCCGTCTACAGCGGCAATCCCCGGGACCTGCGGGCAACCGCCAGGATCAGATCCTTTTGGCGGCGGGCCAGCAAACAGAAAATCCATGTGCCCATTGCAGCAGATATTGCGGCCACGTCCTCAGATCTTCTCTTTGGTGAGGAGCCGCAGATCATGGCGGTGGATGAGCGGGAAATCCCCATTGACCGGGTGCAAAGCCGCCTTGAAGCTATATCAAGGCACTCGAATCTGCATGCACTCATTTGCGAGGCGGCGGAATCCTGCTCTGCACTTGGGGATGTTTACCTCAAGATTCTCTGGGACAGAGAGCGGGAGATCTTTCCGCAGCTGAGGGTCATCCAGGGGGACAGCGCCTATCCCGAATACCAGATGGGCTCCCTTGTGGCCATACACATCTTTACGGTCCTGGACACCGGGGGCGGTCAGGGGATCGTACGGACCCATGAGACCTATTCCCCGGGGCTGGTGGAAACCGAGATGTATCTGGGAAGTGAGGAGAGTCTTGGCACAAGACTTGGTAATGAGGAGCTTCAGAAGGTTGGCTTAAGTCCGGTGAGTCCGGTTCCGGGGAACCTCATGCTGGCCGCCCACATCCCCAATATCCGGCCAAACCGGATGTTCCGGGGCAGCTATATGGGACGGTCTGATTTTGACAATCTGCGGGACCTCATGGATGCGCTGGATGAAACCTATTCCTCGTGGATCCGGGACATCCGCCTTGGCAAGGCCAGGCTGCTTGTGCCTGCAGAATACCTGCGGAGGACCGGAGAGGATCTGTTCGGAAACGGGCGGGCCGTTCCGACCTTTGAATTTGATGAGGATGTGGAGACACTGGTTGCTCTTGACGTCGATACGGATCGGGGCGGGAACACCATTACACCCTCTCAGTTTGCGATCCGGGCAGATGATCACATGAAGACCTGTCAGGACCTGATTCAAAAGATTGTCTCGGGTGCCGGATATGCGCCGCAGACCTTTGGCATCAACATTGAGGGCATGGCCCAGAGCGGGACAGCACTCAGAATCCGTGAAAAGAAATCCTACAGCACGACGGGCAAGAAGCAGGCCTACTGGCAGGATTCCCTTGAAACGCTGCTCACGGCTCTTTTGCATCTTGATGCCAATCTCTATCCGGATGCCGGCAGCAGCCTGGATGCCCATGTGCATGTCCGGTTTCCGACGGTCTTTACCAATGATCTGCCTACCATGGCCAGCTCGCTGTCCATGCTGAATACCGCGCGGGCGATGTCCACGGAGGTTAAGGTGGAGATGCTGCATCCGGACTGGACGAGAGGACAGATTTCAAGTGAGGTGGAGAGAATCTACCGGGAATTTGCCATGACACAGGAGGAAGCGTCCTCTGTATAGCAGAAATCCCGGAATTGTGGGAGGATCATTCTTTTTACGGATATGTCCGCAGGAAAAAACGGAGGCAATCCGAGAGGGAGCTTACCACTCCGCTATCCCTCCTGCAGTGAATGTCAGGATGTCTTTACAGGCTCTCGGTATATACACAATCGGTCTTGTCATGGATATCTGGACGGAGAAGGGCAAGAATGAGATTTCATACGCATATCGTGCCCGACAATCTGACTTTGATGCCTTCTAAACCAAAAGAAATCCACACTTTCCCGGTTGCTTCTATTTGGGGAAGGTGTGGATTGTCTTATTAACCGTCAGATAAATGATGATCACTCCGATAAACGAGGAAGCCTG
>JAFUZM010000296.1 GCA_017476605.1 Clostridia bacterium | reverse complement strand
TTTAGACGGCAACGTTGTGGAATCGAATACCCGAGGAGAAGGAAACGAAAAGTGCCTCTTTGCCATCATGGAAATGAGGCACTTTTTTAGGCTTGCTTGCAGGGGGGAACCGTTTTCTCCTGATGCTTGTAAATGATGTGAAACTCCTTGTGACCAAGGGCCTCACTCTTACTGGGAGTTCCTGAGGCGACGGACTGAACCAGGTTTGCCAGATCCATGGCACATTCCTCTATGGAACGACTGCCGTCCAGCATTGTGCCGGCATTGAAATCCATGTCATCTGTCATGTGGGCAAAGGTGTCCGCATTGCCGGTGATCTTGATGCATGGGGCGATGGCATTGCCTACGACATTGCCACGGCCGGTGACCAGAAATACAATGTGACATCCGCAGCTGGTCAGGTCCATGAGGCCCTCGTTGTCGCTGGGATTGGTGATACCGAAATCCATGTAGTAAGGATCCGGTGTCGAATCCAAAAGCCAGAGCCCCGGGGCGGGCGGCGGAACGGACACCTTGAGAACGCCCTGGATGGGCTTGGTTCCGCTCTTGATGACCGCTCCCATGCTTTTTTCCTCAATGGTTGAAAGACCGCCGGCAAAATTGCCGGGTGATATGGAATACTGCCGGGCATGCTTGCAGTACTCAAGGGCCTTGTCATAGGTGTACTGGAGCTGCTCACGCACGGTATCGTTTGCGGCACGGGCGGTCAGAACGCGGTCAAGACCAATGGCCTCGACAATTTCCTCAAAGATGGCGGTGCCGCCGTGCTCAATCAGGCGATCAAAGAACCGACCAACCACCACGTTGCCGGCGAGGCCACTGGTATAGTCGCTGCCACCGCATTCACCACCGATGATCAGGTCCGAAAAGGACATGTCAATGCGTGGCGTATGAATAAGGACCTCGGCTGCCTGATGAACCCAGTCTAGGCCATAGCGGATGGCCGGCAGGGTCCCACCCTTTTCCTGAATGGAAAACCAGTCGGCCGGCTTATCCTCTTCCCGGGCGATTTTGGCCAGCCATTCCGGCTGCATGTACTCACATCCCAGGCCAACGGCGAGCACGGCGCCGATATTGGGATGGCGGATGAGGGAGATGATCTGATTGACCGCATACTGGTTGTCCGTACAGCCGTCAAAGCCGATGAGCTGTACATTGGAATCGCCGCTGCGCGTCATGATTTCCCGGGCGACAAACTCAGCACACTTGACGGTGTAAACGATGAGAATATGGTTTCGGATGCCCTTTTTGCCGCCTTTGCGGGCATAGCCCTGCCAGACTGCGGCAAGAGGGGATGCTGCATGTTCACTCATAAATCGTATCCTTTGGTGCTCCTGTATTGATATCAAGGTGACTGCTGCGCTCATCATAGATGCTACAGATGTTATGCAGATGGACCCAGGATCCGGCCGGGATATCCGCGATGGATCGGCCAATGGTCACCCCATATTTGGTAATAAGTTCATCCTTCTGAATGTCCCGCAGGGCGATCTTGTGGCCCTTGGGGACTTCGGTGACAGCCGGGACGGAGTGAAGCGGGCTTTCGCCTAAGAGGGTTACGGTGCCGGGAACAATGGGGGTCAGGGCTGTGGCCACATTGTCCCTGGTATCAATGACAAATGCTCTCTGTTTTTCGTTCATGGCTCAGTACCCAAAGGCTAACGCCCCGCCGTCGACGGCAAAATCCTGACCGGTGATATAGCCTGCCGCCGGCCCACACAGATAGGCAGCTATAGAACCGAGATCCCGGGTATCACCGTACTGATGCAGCGGCATACGGGAGAGAATCTTCTGTTCCCGGGCTGCATCTACGACCTGCTCGGTCATTTTGCTTCGGAACCAGCCAGGAGCGATGCTGTTGACACAGATGTTGTCCCCAGCCCACTCGACAGCCAGCCCCCGGGTCATGGCCAGTACGGCACCCTTGCTGGCACAGTAGGGGACGACCTCGGAAAAACCGAGATGTGCGCTCATACTGGTGATGTTGATGATCCGCCCCTTATCGGCACTCTTTTTGAGATAGGGGAAGCAGAGGGTACACATGGAAAAGACGTATTTGACGTTGGTGGCCATGATGGCGTCAAAGCGATCCTCCGGGAACTGCTCTGCCCGGCACTTGTAGCTGATGCCGGCGTTGTTGACCAGAAAATCAATGGCGCCATTGTGACGGGCTGCGATGTCCGCGATGACCGCTTCCATTTCCTCTCTGTTTCCGATATCGCCTTTCAGGTGAACGACACCGGGTGCACTTTCCCCGACACCCTCCTTAGGTGCGCCTGTCCGACTGATGACGTAGACGGTAGCACCGGACTCCGCCAGCACGTTGGCAATCTGGAAGCCGATTCCGCTGCTTCCGCCGGTGACAATGCCGGCTTTGCCGGCAAGCATTTCCTTGTCCATACTGATTCTCCTTCCGGAATGAGGGCGTATGCCCGAAATGATGGTGGTATTTCTGGCCTGTATTTTTGCACTCTTGCGAAAGCGTCGTCAAGGTGATATAGTACACGCAATTCAATCTGTATTATCTGAACAGCAAAGGGGATTCCCGTGAATCAGCGAGTTACCATTCATGATGTAGCCGAGCGTGCAAATGTCAGCATCAGCACCGTTCATCAGGCCCTGAACGGCAAAAAAGGCGTGGGAGAGGATACGCGCCGCCGTATCCAGGAAATTGCCGAGGAGCTGGGGTACCAGCCCAATCTCATGGCGTCCAGTCTCAAACGCAAGGCACGACAGGTGGCCGTGGTCATTCCCAACTCCAATTACTATAAAACGGTATGGAACGGCATCCGTGATGCGTCTACCAGTCTGCCCAATATGAACATCAAATGGATTGAGATGCCCTTTGGGGAGGATGGGGGACAGGTTGAAGGCCGAACCGAATTTCGAAACCGAATTGATGAGGAAAGCGTGGACGGGATCTTGGTGACGGGTCACTCCGATGTATTCACACAGGAGGATTTTGATGCCTTTCACGCCAGGGGCATTGCCGTGTCCCTGATCGGTGCGGATCTGCCCGGCAGCCAGCGGCTGTTCTGTGTCCAGCCGGATTATACCATCATCGGACAGACCATGGCCGAGCTGGTTCTCAGTCACATTCCGAGCTATGGAAGCATCGCGCTTTGTGCCGGCAATCCGCGGTGGGCACCGCATACCAGGGTCGTTGAAGGCTTTCAGGACTTCCTCAAAAAGAACAATGCTCCGAACCGGGTCTATATTGACCATTCCTGGTCCCGACGTCCGGATTCCTATGCCAGCGTCCTGTCCATGATCAGCGAACCGGATGTCGCTGCCTGCTGCAGCGTTCTTTCCCAGAGCAGCGTCCTGCTGGGACAGGCTCTGGTAGAATCGGGCAAGGCAAACCGGGTGTTCGCTGTGGGCAGTGACCTCTCCGAGGAAAACATCGCCTATTTAAAGGAAGGCGTGTTCAATAATCTTATTCAGAAAAATCCCTATGCCATGGGCTATCTGAGTGCCCGCAATCTGGCCGACTACCTGATGATGGGGCGCCAGCCGGAACCGGACCTGGTCATGGTAGGCAGTGAGGTCATCTTTCGCAGCAATGTGTCCATGTATCAGGATCAGAATTATCGCACCCTGCTCCGCTGAGCCGGGAGTGCCCCGCCGACGGCGGGGCACTTTTTTTACAGCTCAAGGCACTTATAGCTCTTGCAGGCGCTCTTGATGAGGTCCCAGTCAAGCTCGGCACCGACACCGGGCGCATTGGGTACATGGATGAGGCCTTCACTGTCAATGGGCAGATCGCCCTTCATGGGCAGGCGGTAGTTGTCCTCCGGAACAAAATACTCAAAGAACTCACAGTTTTTGATGGCACAGCTTACATGCAGGTTGACCATATCCATGTAGTTCATGGTGGTCGTGTGAATCTCGCAGTTGAGGCCGAAGGATTCTGCCAGATGTGCGATCTTGAGCGTTCCGGTGATGCCGTCCTTCCAGCTGACGTCGGCACGGACGATGTCGGCGGCACGATTTGCGATCACCTGGGCAACGCCCCAGTGGCAGCCACGGGTCGTCTCGGTTGCGGCGATGGGGATGTCCAGGGTCCGACAGAGCTCGGTGTATTTCCAGGTTTCAAAGTCCCGGAACGGTTCCTCGAACCAGTGATAGTTCAGACGCTCGAGCTGACGGCCAACGCGGATTGCGTCATCCAGGGAGTAGTCGCCCACGGGATCCGACATGAGAATGTAGTCGGGACCGACGGCATCCCGCACTGCCTGATGCACCGCCATGTCAAAGGCCACCGGGCCGCCCGGATGCGGCTTATACCCCTTGATGCCCTTGCTCTTATAATAGAGGGCCTCATCCACGTAGGTTTTTACATCTGAGTAGAAATTGGAACTGGCGTAGACCGGCAGACATTCCCGATAGGCACCGATGTATTTGTAGAGGGGCAGACCCGCTTCCTTGGCGCAGATATCCCACAGGGCCACATCCACCGGACCGGGCAGAAATACGGGGAAGAAAGCTTCGTGACGATCAATGACCCACAGCTGCTGGAAGATGGCTTCCCGGTCATGGGGATCCCGCCCCAGGACAACGGGACCAATGCTCTCCTGCAGATAGGCCTCGCTGAGGGCACCACTGCGTGCGGCCATGCAGGTGGCAATGCCTTCAATTCCTGTATCGGTGGTCAGCTTGGTGACAAGAACATCCCAGCCCATTTTGGCGCCACCCTGACGCTTCTCATCAAACAGACAGCGGCCGCGTTCCACCCACCAGGTTTCAAATTTGGTAATTTTCATATCCTATGTCTCCCTTTTTGAGATTTTCAAAGGCACAAATCGGACGACTTTGCCCGAATTCAAGCATTCTTTTGACTGACAAAAACGTTTCGCCACAAATTATAGTTTTTTTGAGACGAAAGTAAAGAGAAAAACGGACGTGATTTTCAAACTGTTCGAATGTCTAAAAAATTAACAGAAAATTTAGGCAAAATTGAAAAATCGTGTTGTTTGAAGCAAAAAAATTTTTGAGCTGTTGACACTTTTCTTTTCATGTGATATCGTTAGCACAGAAAAAGGAGCGAAACGTTTTTGTTGTGCAAAAACCGGAAGAATGTTCCTTTGAATTTGGGTACTTATCCCTAAGAAAAAATGGAGGAAATACCATGAAGAAACTGCTTGCTGTTCTGGTCGCACTGATGGTGCTGACCGCATCCTGTGCTCTGGCAGAGCGCATCCTGAACTGGAACGAAGTCAACGGCGAAACCTAAGGCGCAACCGTTGCGGCCCATGCCTTTGCCGACAAGCTGGCCGAGATTTCCGGCGGCGAACTCAAGATTGAACTGTACACCAATGGAACCCTTGGATCCGAAGCTGAATCCATGCAGGGCATCCAGATGGGCACCCTCGACATCTTCCGCGGCAACGCTTCCTCTCTGCCGAACTACGGCGCTGAGGTCATCGGCGCGACCGGCCTGCCCTATGTTTTCAAGGACATGGCACAGTTCCAGGAAGTTGCTGTCAGCCCCCTGGGCGATGAGCTCCTTCAGAGTGTTGCCGATGCCGACTGCGGATACATCGCTCTTGGCTGGCTGGTTGAAGGCCCCCGCAGCCTGTTCATCACCCCGGATGTTTACAAGAAGCTGGGTGAGCCGGATTCTTTCTCCTTCGATATGATGTCCGGCCTCAAGATCCGCGTTCCTGAGACCGACCTCATGGTCAACACCATGAAGGCCCTCAACGCCTCTGCTACCCCGATTGCTTATGCTGAGCTCTACACCTCTCTCCAGTCCGGCGTTGTTGACGGCGCTGAGAATGGCGTTACCTCCTACATGGACAACTCCTTCAACGAGGTTGCTCCCTACTTCATCACCGATGCCCACACCTTCGGCTGCGGCGTCATCCTGGTTTCTGCCGATACCTGGAACTCCCTCAGCGAAGAGGAGCAGGGCTGGATGAAGGAAGCGGCTCTGGTCGCTCGCGAGACCTGCTATGAGTACAACCAGAAACAGGAGCAGGCCTGCTTCGACAGCTTCGAGGAGAAGGGCATCAAGCGCCTTGAGGTTTCCGACATTGAAAAGTGGCAGGAAGCCTGCGCTCCTCTGTATGCTGAGCAGAGCGAACAGATTCAGAACATCATTACCCGCATCCAGGGAAATGATTATTAATCCTAAGGATTCTGAACCGAAAGTAAAAACATGAGCGAGACTCTCCGCTGCCGTTCAAGCGGCGGAGGGTCTTTTTTCGAAAGGAGTTCTTGTTTTGAATACGTTCCGTAACGTTCTCAAGAAGATTGACGCCTTTGTGTTTGGCCTCGTCAAGTACGCCTGTGTACTGATTCTGGCTGCCCTGGTAGCTGTCGTCTTCTATATCTTTTTCGGTCGTTATGTACTGAGCCGTTCCCCGATCTGGGGCGAGCCGTTCTCTCTTCTCTGCCTTGTCTGGATGAGTCTTCTGGGTTCTGCTCTGGTGGTCCGGAAAAATGAACACCTGCGGGTTACCATGTTTGATGACAAGCTGGGGGAAAAGGGCGTCTTCCTTACCGACGTGCTGGCTACCATCTGCATCATCATTTTCTCCATCTTCCTTATTTATTACGGCGGAGCGCTCACCCAGAAGGGTGCCCGCAACACCATGGCTGGATTCAAGGTCCCTTATGCCGTGATGTATGCCTCCATGCCGGTTACCGGTGTTCTCAACCTGTTTGGTCTCATTGGCCACTGGCTGGAAAGGAGTGAAAAAAAGTGACCACAGCTGGAATTGCTACTCTCATTCTGATCGTCGTCTTCCTCGTCCTGGTCTTCCTCCGCGTTCCGATTGTCTACTCCATCGGCATCGCGTCCCTGATTGACTTTTTCTATCTCGGCATCAATCCGATGCAGATGGCTCTTAAGTTTGTCAGCAACCTGAATTCATATACCCTTCTTGCCGTGCCATTCTTCATTCTCATGGGCGAGCTTATGAGCGCCGGCGGGATTACCGATACCCTGATCAGCTTTTCCAAGGAGCTGGTGGGCTGGTTCCGCGGCGGCGCTGCCATGGTCAACGTGGTTGCCTCCTTCTTCTTTGGCGGTATCTCCGGCTCCTCCTCTGCGGACTGTGCCTCCCTTGGCCCCATTGAGATCAAGATGATGGAAGAGCAGGGGTATGACCGCGCTTTCTCTACCTGTCTTACGATGGCCAGCTCCGTTGAGGGTATTCTGGTACCTCCTTCCCAGAACATGGTCATCTATACTCTGGCGGCTGCCGGTGTCACCACGGTATCCATTGGTCAGCTGTTTGTCGCCGGATATCTGCCGGGCGCGGTTCTCTCTCTGGTACTCATGATCTATTCCTACTTTTATGCCAAAAAGATGAACATTCCCACCACGGGCCGTTTCAGCCTCAAGGCGACGATTAAGTCCCTGGGCAAAGCCATCTGGGGCATGCTGGCCGTGCTCATCGTGGTTGTCGGCGTCATCGCCGGTATTTTCACCACCACTGAGTCCGCTGCCTGCGCTGTCGTCTGGTCCCTCGTGGTCGGTTTGTTTATCTACAAGGGCTTCCGCATTCGTGACATTCCCAACATCTTTATCAATGTGGTCACCACCCTGGGTAAGGTGCTCATTCTCCTTGGTGTCTCCGGTGCCTTTACGTACCTGCTGACCTATCTCAAAATCCCGGGACGTGTTGCTACTGCCCTGTTTGCGATCACCAGCAACAAGCTTTTGATCCTGTTTATGCTGAACATCCTGATGCTTGTCCTCGGTTGCCTCATTGAGATGGCCTGCCTCATTCTCATGCTGACGCCGGTCATTCTGCCGATCTGGATGCAGATGGGACTCTCGCCCATCCATCTGGGCATCGTCATGGTCCTCAACCTTGGCATTGGACTTCTGACCCCGCCGGTCGGCTCGACACTGTTCATCGGTTCGGCGATCTCGAACATCAAGATAGAGGTTCTCTCCAAGAAGATGATCCCCTTCTATATCACCATGGGTGTGGCGTTGCTCATCATGACCTATTTCCCGCAGAGTTTCATGTGGCTCCCGAATCTTCTATTCCATTAATCTTCTCTGACGAGCAACTTGGTCTTTCGGCGTAGTGACTTTTGTCAGTGCTCGTCACCTGACAAACTGTTTGCTCCGCAAACAGGCCAACTTCTCTGCAGGTACATTTATTGCCGGGCCATTTTGCCCGCCATCGGGAGGGAGAATGCCCCGGCATGATGAAAAGGAAGTGCGATTATGGCTGTTTGGAAAAACGATGATGAAATGTTTGCGCTCATGAAAGAGCGCCTCTATACCCCGGTTGTCGGCGACATTCTGGATCAGATGGGATATTGCCATCAGTTCCTGCCGGCCAACATCCGCCCTCTGGTCTCCCAGGTTCCCATGTCCTATTATGTGAACCCCGCTGAGGCGAACAATCGTCTTAAGGTTGCCGGCTTTGCCTGTCCGGTCCTTGAAAACGATGTATACGGTGCACCCAAAAAGCCTTTTGGCTATATGACCGAGGCACTGGATCAGCTCAAAAAGAACGACATCTATATTGCTACCGGTGCACATCACAGCGCACTGTGGGGCGAGCTGCTCACTGCCAGTGCCAAGGCCCGCGGGGCTGTTGGCGCTGTACTGGATGGCTATACGCGGGATACGCCGCAGGTGCTTGAGCAGAACTTCCCGGTCTTTTGCACCGGTACATGGGCGCAGGATTCCTCTGTTCGCACCTATGTCTTTGACTATCGTTGCGACATTGAGATCGGTCAGGTTACCGTTCATGATGGCGACATCGTGTTCGGCGATGTCGATGGCGTGCTCATCATCCCCAAAACCATCATGGAGGAGGTCGTCGAGCGGGCACTCGTCAAGGCCAGCACGGAAAAGACCATGCGAAAGGCCGTCGAGGGCGGCATGCTCGTGACCGAAGCCTTTGCCAAATTCGGTGTACTGTAATTGAAAGACAAAGAAGGAATGTATTATGAAATTCACTGAGGAACAGGAAAAAAACTTTTCGATTCGGGACTGGTATGACCTTGGCGGTCAGGTGGCTGTCGTAACCGGCGGTGCCACCGGCCTGGGTCTGGCCATTACCCGCTGCCTGGTGAGTGCCGGCGCCACGGTATGTGCCATCGGCTCCCGTCCGGAGGCAGATGTCCATTCGGACCTTGCACCTCTTGGTGATGCCGTCCATTATTATCGCTTTGACATCACCGAGACCGAGAAAACGGAAAACCTGATCGGCGAGATTCATGCGCGCTTTGGCCGTATTGATATCCTTGTCAACAATGCAGGCAATCACTGCAAGAAGTTTATCTGGGATATGAGCGTGGAGGACTACAAGGGTGTCCTTGACGTTCATCTGGTTGGCGCATTTGCACTCACCAAAGCCGTTGTTCCGTTCATGAAAGAGCAGGGACGTGGCCGCATTCTCTTCCAGGCCAGCATGACCAGCTATATCGGCCAGCCCATGGTTGCCGGCTATTCGACTGCCAAGGCCGGTATTCTCGGACTCATTCATACCCTGACTGCCGAGCTGGCGGAGTATGGCATCACGGTGAACGCCATTGCTCCTGGCTGGATTGATACGCCCATGTATCACAAGGCCGTCGACAACGATCCACCTCGTCTTGCGAAGATTCTGGGCCGCATTCCTGCCAAGTCCGTCGGAGATCCCATGGACATTGGCATGGTGGCCGCATTCCTTTGCAGTGATGCTGCCCGTTACATCAGCGGCAGCTGCATTCCGGTAGATGGAGGGGCCTTAATCGGCTTTTAATGCGTATGAATTTTCCGAATAAACTGAGCGAGGAGCTCTATCTCACCAATGAAACCGGTCGGTATCTCTATCATACCTATGCGGAGCATCTGCCGATCATCGATTATCACTGCCATTTGAATCCCAAGGAGATTGCCGAGGACCACGAGTTTGAGGATCTGGGGGAGATGTGGCTGAGCGGTGATCATTACAAGTGGCGCTGCATGCGGACCTTTGGCATTGATGAGCGTCTCATCACCGGCGATGCATCCTACTACGAAAAGTACATGGCCTTTGCCGGCATTCTCCCAAGGCTCATCGGGAACCCCATCTACATCTGGTGTGCGCTTGAGCTGAAGCGGTATTTCGGCATTGACGAACCGCTCTCTGCCGAGAATGCGGATCGGATCTACAATGAGACCCGTGCGATGATCCGCGAGAAGCACATGACCCGTCGCTGGTGCATGGAACACTCCAATGTCCGTCTGGTATCGACGACTGAAGATCCCATCGACGATCTGCGGTACCATAAGGAAATCCAGAAGAGTGACTGCAAGACCCGCGTCATCACGGCGTTCCGCCCCGACAAGGCCATGTTCATCGAGAAGCCCGGCTTTGCTGCCTACATCGGTGCGCTCTCTGAGGCGGCTGGGTGCACCATTGCCTCCTTCCAGGATCTTCTGTCTGCTCTTGAAAAGCGGCTTCAGTACTTCAAATCCGTTACCGGCACCACGGTGAGCGATGACGGCGTGCCCTACTTTGCCTGGGCAGAGTATACCGACGACCAGATTGAGGCAATCTTTAAGAAGGGCCTTTCCGGTGAGCACCTGACTGAGCAGGAGGAGGATCAGTATCGCAGTGCCTTCCTGTTCAACATGGCTCGTCTCTACAACCGCAACGATTACGTGATGCAGCTGCACATCGGCACTTATCTGGATGCCAATACCACGCGCGTGGCGCGCATTGGCCAGTCTACCGGATTTGACTGTTGCGATGATGCGTCCTCCGTCATGAGTGTTGGCAAGCTCCTGGATGCCCTGACTGCCATTGAGGAACTTCCGCGTACCATTCTTTATCCTCTTGACGGCACGAAAATTGAAACCTGGGCCATTCTTGCCGCAGGCTTCTGTGACAGTGGCACACGCGGAAAGGTTCAGCTTGGAGCACCCTGGTGGTTCAACGATACCGCTTTTGGCATCCGTCGCCAGTTTGACGCCTGTGCGCCGCTCTATCCGGTATCCCTCTCTGTGGGCATGCTGACTGATTCCCGCAGCTTCATCTCCTATCCGCGCCATGAACTCTATCGCCGGGTGCTCTGTAATTACCTTGGTGAGCTTATTGAGCGTGGGGAATACTTCTCTTCTGAGGAAAACCTCAAGGAGATCATCTATGACCTTTGCATCCGCAACACCAATACCTTCTTTGGTTTCGGTGTGACGGACGTGGGCCCAGTGGCCTAAAACCAATGACACAGATAAACGGCAGGCAAAAGCCTGCCGTTTTATTCATTTTGAATGTAATTTGGAGTAACTGATAATCATTTTTCTTGCATTTCGGAGCAAATGATAAAAGGCTGACACTTCTAGTTGCTTGTTTGGGGTAGCCTGACAGATCAAACGCCGATCTGCGTTTTCACTACTTCAATCGTATCAAGTAGTGCTTTCTTTTCTTTGGAATGTAAATATACCTTATTAAGCTTACTTTTTGAGTATTGTAGGTAACTATCCCTTGTCTCATTTACAAGTAATTTAGTATAGAATTGTTCCCAACTGAAGTATTCGGAGCTTTCAACATAGTTTTCTGTATTTTCGACAATATTTGCAATTCTATTTCCGTCGATTAGTCCAGATGAGAGAATAATCCATTCAAATGATTCAGGGAGATATAAGCTTACCTCTGGGTGATGCTTAATGTATGAGTACAAATCATTCATCTCGGAACCAAATGCAGCTCCATCCGCGATAACAAGGATTCTATTACCGTTATTTTCTTTGACCAATTTCTTTATCCTGGTTTTTCCACCAGCTGAAATGCAGGTGATGTTCTTTGATGTGACTGAACAAAAGAACTCAAATCCGGAATTTGTATCTTCAACCAGGACAATATCAGCTTTCTCGCGGACTGTATTTTTGTTCATGCTGTACAACTGATAAAATGAATTATAAGTCTGTCGCACATTTGAATACTTTCCGGAATTATGGATGCCATATACTTCTTCCACGGAGTATGGTAGATTTGGAAGATTCTCTCGAGTAATAATCACATAATAATTGTCGCTTGCTCTCACAGAGGCAGCAAATTCTTTTTTTGTGATCGCTTTTGTCTCCTCATCAATAAAGATGATAGAGTTATGGGATTGACCAATCACATGCTCCCAATTGCTATTATTTAGTGTTTTGCATTCCCTCATACAGGAAATTGAAATTCCTGATTCATCTCCAAGACGCTCATATGTTTCGATCAAATTCATAAGCGTTGTTTTCCCGGTACCACTATCCCCACGAATGATAGTTATATTGCGATTGACATCAAATTCAAATTTTATTCTGCTGTTCTGAACAATAATGTGATACTTGCCTCTCATATGCTATCTGTCCTCAATTGAAATTGCCTCATCAAGGTATTCCAAATAATTGTGTACTGTTTTTTGAGAATTAATGATGTAAGCTTCAAATTCCTCACAAGCACTAAAATCCATGATGTGATGAAGGTTGATTGTTAAATCCTTCTCCTTCTCCTTTGAAATTTCAAAAATCCATTTTGCACAATTATCTCCACAGGCAGAGGCATTGAAAATCTTGCCAGAATTGTCAAATTGCATCAGCATCAGCGTCTTGACTCCACCGGATAACTCTTTCGTGGATATGGAACCCAGAAAAGGACTGCTGATTACATGAGGGCCAATGACGTCTGACTGATCAACATCTTTGATCACTTTTACTGAAAACGGATCAGTTATCCATTCGTCATGATAGACATTATCAAAATAGGTAGGCGGATGATAAATGGAATTTGGAGTATCACCAAATACAATCCTTAGCATTTCAATTCTCCTATAACAACATATTATCAGTGGACTACACGGCAAAGTTCAGCATGTCTTTTGATGAGGAGGTTTTATTGATAACCACAAGAAGTCTCGGATCGGGGAGAACTTGGAAGAAAAAAACTGTGCGGGAGCAAATTGGAATCCGCAACGTGCTGCCAACAGTACGAGAGGATGAAAATGGGGCAATGGTTACTCTCGCTTACCTCAAACTGATCTGGATGCCAAAGCTTTGTTGAATTGTATCGTATATTAACCAGATTCTCAAGAGGCAGGTCGGAAATTTCCTGGATGGTGAGTTGGAACAGGGCTCACAGGTCTTTGAATTTCGGAGGGCACAGACAAAGGGGATGCAGGGAATCCCGAGGCGGAAATGACACGAATTCTGATTTTTATTACGGGAACTCCTGATAAGAAATTGAAAAAATGTAAATTGTCTGTGAATTCATATTGAAAAAATGTCAAAATCTTAAAAATTGTTATTGAAAAAATGATCATCACCGTGTATTCTATAGCAGAAAGCTGAGAAAGGAGTGCATATGATGCTGTTCAGAAAAGCAGAAAGAGACATATTGTCATGGATCCGATCATCAAAGAATGCACTGCTTGTCAGTGGAGCGCATCGTGTAGGCAAAACATGGGCAATTCGAAACTGCCTGCGTGCGGAAGAATGCAACTATTTAGAGATTAATCTCGCTCAGGAACCGGAATTGGTTGAGGCTCTGAAGCAGTGCATCAGCGTGGAGGATATGACGCTGGTGTTGTCGGCAATGAAGAACTATTGCTTTATAAAAGGAAAGACGATCCTTTTTATTGATGAAGTCCAGGAGCTGAAGGAAACCGTTACAAGAATCAAGGACTGGGTGGAGGAAGGCAGTTACCGATATGTACTGAGCGGTTCTTTGCTTGGAGCGGAACTAAGAGAGATTTATTCTGCGCAGATGGAATCTCTGCCCGAAATAAAGGTGTATCCCCTTGATTTTGAAGAGTTTCTTTTGGCCTCCGGTGTTCAGAGAGACACAATAGAATATCTGCACGATTGCTTTGATGCCCATAAACCCGTTGAGGAAGTTGTGCATACCAAAATGATGCAGTATTTCCAACGATATCTGGTGGTTGGCGGAATACCTGCTGTTGTACAGGAGTTTGTCAATTCAGGAGACATCGGCAAAGTTACAGAAATTCAAAGGAATATCATCGAGAGTTACAGGCTGGATTTTGCTTACTATGAGAAGAAAGAAAAAAGGCTCATGCTGATTTCCGTCTATGATCAGATAGCCTCTCAGTTAATGAAGCAAAATCGCCGGTTTAATTTCAGCGATATCAAAAAAGGACTGCGCTTTGAACGTCTGGAAGACAGCTTCCTTTGGCTGAGTGAGGCAGGGATTACCATACCGGCATATAATGTGACGGAGCCGTGTG
>JAFUZM010000295.1 GCA_017476605.1 Clostridia bacterium | reverse complement strand
TGAACTTGAGAGGAATGTTAAAAGATAACAATGCCTGACAGGTTCGATGGAGCGCCGTATGCGATGAAAGTCGCACGTACGGTGTGGGCCCAGGGAAAAGGGGGCGATAACTTCAAGCCCTTACCTATGGGTAGGATAATACGAGGCAGCACGAAGCAGCCCGCCTGTGGGAATGCCATGCAGTTCATCAAGAAGCTTGCGCATTTCATCAGACACATCCTTGGGAGCGGCTCCGATTTCGTGTTTGCCGGTTACATAGTCGTGGCGTTTGTACTCGCCGGGACGCTCTCCCAGCAGATGGCGCCTCGCGTCATACGTGTTCAGCGTGAGGCACTTCTGAAATTCTTTTACCAGATCTTCATCCAGTGACCGTCTGTCATGGAAGGACTGAAGAAACAGCTCATAGGCGTCTTTTGCGTTACGAATCTCAAGCAGTGTCCTGAGAACTCCGGTATAGGAGATCACACGATCATGCTCGAAGATTTCGCGGGTATCATCATAGGTGATGCGGTCATTTTCGAGATTCCCGGAGTGATAGGCAAAGGAAATACGGTAGCTGCTCAGTGCCTCATCCAGCTCGGCATCTGTCGTCACGTGCTTGTGCTGCCAAAGGGCCAGCGCTTTTTCGTAATCATCCATAGATTGATGTTTGAAGCTACACACAACGCGGCAGAGGTGTTTCTGCGGGGATTATGTGAGTGTTAACGGTTCATTTTCTCCTCGACGGAGGCTTTGTCCGGCACGCTGGTGATGCCGCCATGCTTCTGTGTAGAGAGGCTTGCGGCGGTGCAGGCAAAGCGAACGATCTGAGAGAGCTCCTCTTCTGTCAATTCGGAAGGGGATTTTTTGTATCCCAGGAACTGACTCATGGCGCTGCCACCGAAAATATCACCGGCACCGGTGGTATCAACGACATGGATGCCGGAGGGACTGTCGATCGTGACGTGGACGTTAGGCGTGACCGCATAGCAGCCTTTGGGGCCAAGCGTGACATAGACAAGGGAAACACCGTAGTCCGCAAGGAGCTTTTTGGCGCCGGCCTCCGGGGAAAGTCCCCAAAGCCACTCGATTTCCTCATCGCTGATTTTGACGATGTCGGCCTCACCGAGGCTCCATTCAATGGCGGCCTTGGCCTCTGCCTCGCTGGCCCAGAGGGGCTTGCGGAGATTCGGATCAAGGCTGATGAGAAGGCCGTGCTGCCTGGCCAGCCGGATGGCTTTCTTTGTCGCAGATGCGGCAGGCTCGTTGGTCAGGGAGAGGGTGCCGAAATGGAAGACGCGGGCATCGGCAATCAGGGACTCATCGATTTCCTCAGGGGTGAGGCAGGTGTCCGCACCAGGCTTGCGTGCAAAGCTGAAATCGCGATTGCCGGAAGCGTCAAGCGATACAAAGGCGAGCGTGGTGAAATAGGCAGGATCTACAAGGATGCCGTGGGTGTCAATGCCGGAACCTTGGAGGGTGGAGAGAAGAAGATGACCGAACATGTCATCGCCGACCTTGGCGATCATGGCGGTTTTGCAGCCGTAGCGGGTCAGTGCGGCAAGAAAGTTTCCCGGTGCACCACCCGGATTTGCGGAAAGAATGGGGTAATTGGATTCGTTGCGCCCGTACGGGGCAAAGTCGATCAGAATTTCGCCTAAAGCAACAACGTCGTACATAGCAGTTCTCCTTTTTTATTCGCGGGTGGTCCCGCCATAGGCATATTGAACAGGGAGCGTGATGAGGGAGGGAACGTTTGAAAGATGCCGGGATAACACGGTGCTGACACAGGCCTCGGCGATTTCCTGCACCGGCTGGACGATGGAGGAGACAATCAGATCCTGATCGCCGAACATGCGGATTCCGTCAAAGCCGATGACCTGGACATCCTCGGGAACGCGGATTCCCATGCCATGCAGTTCCCTTATGATCTGCCAGGCCAGCATATCCGTACCGACAAACAGGCCATCAAAATCGAGATGCCCATCTGTCGTGTGGGATTTAAGGAAAGAAACAAATTCCTCAAAGGGAGCATCATCCTTCAGGGCCAGAACATCAAAGGGAAGCTTAAGCTCAATACAGGCAGATACAAAGCCGTCCTTGCGCTTGCTGGGCTCGTTGGTAAGCTCGGAGCCTATGCGCAAAAAGGCCACGTGCTTGCACCCAAGATCATAAAGCTTTTTCGCAGCCAGGCGTCCGCCGCCGAAATTGTCCGCAGCGATGCAGGGAACAGAGACGGAGAAAAAGCGGTCAATGGTCACAAAGGGGATGTCCTCGGGAATGGAAAGGTTCGGATTGTAGGTAAGGGCGATGATGCCGTCGACGCGGTTTTGCTGGGCCATCTGGATGTACTCGGCTTCCCGTCCGCGATCATATTCGGAGAAGCAGAGCATCATTTTGTAATTGCGCTTTTCGAGAGCGATGTTGATATGATGAACCAGAAGAGCAAAATAGGGATGGATGGTATTGGGGATGATCAGGGCAATGGTATTGGTACGGTTTGTGCGAAGGGTACGGCCACTGACATTGTATTGATATCCGAGACGTTCGATGGCGGCCAGCACCTTTTCCTTATACTCGTCCCCGACCTGTTCCCCGTTTACGACCCGGGAAACGGTGCCCAGGGCGACCCCGGCTTCCCGCGCGACATCGGCCATAGTAGGGTTACTGCGCTCTTTTGACATTCAGGTTTCCTTTCATTTCATGCGTTTCATGGAACAAAACTATAGCACGTTTCATGTGATTCGGTCAAGAGATGGAGAGAAAAAGGGCGGTTCGGGGAAAATTTAACAAAAAAACGGCAAAAAAATTGAAAAACCCGGTTGACAAGGATGAAATGCTGTGATACCTTATAGATGAAATTCATGAAACGTTTCATGAGTATTTCATTTAAAGGAGGAATGTGTATGACTTCGTCGGCTGCTCCGGCGCGAAAGGTTCAGCATAAGAGCCTGGTGCAGAGAATGGCAGACAACTGGCAGCTCTATGTGTTGCTGATCATCCCCGTCGTGATTACCATCGTGTACAAGTACGGGCCGATGTACGGCATCCAGATCGCGTTTCGGAATTACAATCCGGGCCTTGGCATTACGGGAAGCCCCTGGGCGGGCTGGAAGTGGTTTGAACGCTTCTTCAGGGCGCCCAATTTTGACCGGATGCTGTGGAATACCATCAAGCTGAGCCTGTTCAGCCTGCTTTGGGGGTTCCCGGTACCGATCATCCTGTCGCTGGCTCTCAATCAGCTTCGCTTTAAGAGGCTCAAGCGGACCGTCCAGACGGTCATCTATGCACCGCACTTTATCTCAACGATGGTCATCTGCGGTATGCTCAGAATTTTCCTCTCCCCCTCCGGTGGACTCATCAACTTGATCGCCGGAACGAAAATTGACTTCCTGACCGAGGCCAGCGCTTTCCGCACCATTTATGTGGCCAGCGGCATCTGGCAGGAAGCCGGCTGGGGGACCATCATCTACCTTGCAACGCTTTCAAGCGTGGATCCCTCCCTCTATGAGGCGGCAAAGGTGGATGGCGCATCCGTCTTCCAGCGGATTCTCCATATTGATATCCCGTGCTTGCTGCCCATGATCATCCTTCAGCTGATCATGAGTGCCTCCGGTCTCATGAGCGTCGGATTTGAGAAGGCTTACCTCCTTCAGACCGACCTGAACCGCGCCACCAGCGATATCATTGCCATTTATGTGTATGAGCAGGGCATTGTCAGCGCCAGATACGAGCTTGGTACTGCCGTTGGTCTTTTCAACACGGCCATCAACATCGTGCTGCTGCTGATTGTCAACCGGATCGCCAAGAAGTTCGGCGATGTCAACTTTGTGTGAGGAGGAGATCACTATGTCAGGCAAAAAGCAGGGAGAGCTGGGCGGCCTCAGCGATCGCACCAGCGACATCATCCTCATCATTGTTTCCCTCATCATTCTGCTGATCGTTGCGTATCCTCTTTATTATGTCCTCGTCGCCTCCTTCTCGGATCCCTATGACGTCTATGCCGGCAAGACATTTATCCTGCCCAGCAAGTTCACGCTGGAGGGCTACAAATCGGTCTTTGCGGAGCCAAACATCGTACGTGGCTATGCCAATTCCATTCTGTATACCGTCGTTGGCACCATCTTCTCTGTGGCGATGATCTATCTGGTGGCCTATCCGCTTTCCGTCAGCGATCTTCCTGGAAAGAAAATCATCAGCATCTTCTTCATCATCACCATGTACTTTGGCGGCGGACTGATCCCGACCTACCTGATTGTCCAGAAGACAGGGATCATGCAGACCATCTGGGCCATGTTCCTGCCCGGCGGCGTGGCGGTCAGCAATGCCATCATCACAAGGAACTATTTTGAATCCAGCAGTCCCGGGTCGCTCAAGGAAGCGGCCAGCATTGACGGGGCCAGCCATTTCAGGATCTTCTTTTCCATGATCATTCCGCTGTCCCTGCCGATCCTTTCGGTCATGGTGATCTTCTCCATGGTCGCCTACTGGAATGACTGGTTCACGGCGCTCATTTACATGACCAACGAACAGGCTCCGCTGCCGCTGGTTCTCAGGAACATCTTAATCAAGTCCTCGGCCTCGGCCGCGCAGACCAGCATGATTTCCGGCGGATATGCCGAGCTCAACAAGATGACCGAGATGATTAAGTTCGCCTCCATCATCGTTGCGGCAGCCCCCATGCTCATTGCCTATCCCTTCGTCCAGAAGTACTTCGAAAAGGGACTTATGGCCGGTGCCGTTAAGGGATAACCCAAATCGGTTTACTGCACCGAAAGGTGCCGAATAAAAATTAAAGGAGAATGTTATGAAAAAGCTTGTATCTTTTCTGCTTGTCGCTATAATGCTTCTGGCTCTCGTGTCCATGGCATCTGCGGAGGAGCAGACCCAGTTCAACGTACTGAGTGGAATCTCAGCGCTCTCCGGCGGATATGAGAACAACACCGTTCTCAATGCAATGCAGGAGCAGGCAGGCATCAGCATCACCTGGGATACGTGGTCGGACAGCTTAAGCGAGGTTGTCGGCACACGCATCAGCGGCAATGCAGCCAGCAAGACCCCCATTGACGCCTTCCAGGCGGTCGGATTCAGCAACTTTGACCTGATGCGCTATGGCTCTGCCGGCACATTCATCGACCTGACACCCTATATCACCCCGGACGTCATGCCGAACCTTTCCGCCATCCTTGAGGCCCATCCCGAGGTGAAGGCCGCCATCACCATGAGCGATGGCAAGATCTATGGCCTTCCGGCCGGTGAGCAGATGGGTACTGCCGGTATCGGTCGTGAAAAGGACTATTCCATTTTCAGCGTCCCGCAGTTTTCCATGATCAACAAGGCCTGGCTGGATGATCTTGGCCTTGCGGTCCCGACGACCCTCGATGAACTCCATGACGTTCTGGTCGCCTTCAAGGAAAACGACATG
>JAFUZM010000294.1 GCA_017476605.1 Clostridia bacterium | reverse complement strand
ATCGGAACGGCAGAGCCCTATGCGATCAGCGGGGAAGCAATCCGTCAGCGGAACCATCTCGTCGAACTGATCCGGTCCAAAGAGAAGGATACAGACTATAAGACGGCCTATAAGTACATCATCGAGGAGGTAGCCTACACATGGTTCAACCGCATGATTGCTGTGCGCTTTATGGAGGTAAATGACTATCTGCCCAGTCACATCCGCGTGCTTTCCTCGGAATATGGAAAAATAGAGCCGGATCTGGTCACAACGCCCTTCGACGCAGATCTGGATTTTACCAGCAAAGAGCAGCAGACCATTATCGAGCTGAAAAACGACAACAAGCTGGACGAAGTCTTCCGGCTTCTGTTCATCAAGCAGTGCAACGCCCTGAATGAGATCCTCCCTGCGCTTTTCGAGAAGACGGATGACTATACAGAACTACTGCTGAATCTGTCTGTCATCGATCAGGACGGCGTAGTTTATCATCTGGTTAATGATATTCCGGAGGAAGACTTCGACATAGCGCGCGGCGGACAAGTTGAGATCATCGGGTGGCTGTACCAATATTACAACACAGAGCCCAAGAACGCCGCCTTCGACAAAAAGGGAAAGATCACCAAAGAAGAGATTCCTGCCGTCACGCAGCTGTTCACCCCGGACTGGATTGTGCGATATATGGTCGAAAACAGCTTTGGCAGATTATGGATAGAGGGACATCCGAACGATGAGATTAAGAAAGGGTGGATATACTATTTAGAAGAAGCCGATCAAGATTTTGAAGTACAAAAGAGACTGACCGAAATACACGCAGAATATGCAAAATTGAGTCCAGAAGACATCAAGGTGATCGATCCATGTATGGGCAGTGGTCATATCCTGGTGTACGCATTTGATGTATTGATGCAAATCTATGAGAGTGCTGGATATGGGCAGCGTGATGCAGCTAGGAGTATTCTAGAGAACAATCTGTATGGCCTTGATATCGATGACCGTGCATTTCAGATAGCTTATTTTGCAGTCATGATGAAAGCAAGACAATATAATCGTAGAGTCTTGAACGGTGAATATAAACCAAATTTGTAGTCCATTCAAGAAAGTAATGGAATTAATAGGAACCAGCTCAGGTACTTTGGGTCTAGTTTGAAAGAGCTTGAGAAGAGTAGTGCAATTACACAGATGACAGGATTGCTCGACGCCTTCATAGATGCAAAAGAATATGGTTCGATTCTGACTGTAGATTCGTATGATTGGGCTCTGCTTGATCGTTTTGTATCAGATATTAATGACATTGAGCAGATGAGCATGGATACTATTGGATTGGATGATACCGCGGAGAAATTGAAGCAACTAATTGCGCAGGGTAGAGTCCTAGCACAAAAGTATCATGTGACTACCACGAATCCTCCCTACATGGGCGCCGGAAACATGAATCCTAAATTGAATGATTATATAAAGGAAAGGTATTTAGACTATAAATCTGACTTCTTTTCAGTTTTTATTGCAAGGTGCATGAATCTTACACTTCCTTTAGGACGTCTTGGCTTTCTAACTCCTTATGTTTGGATGTTTATTTTAGCATATGAAAGACTTAGGGAACTATTGTTAGGAAGTAAGACATTGACATCGCTGATTCAGTTTGAATATTCCTCATTCGAAGAGGCGATAGTCCCTATATGTACTTTTACTTTTCTTAATTCAAAGGCAGCATATAAAGGCGTCTATATAAGACTAACTGATTTTAAAGGGGGAATGGAAGTTCAAAGGAAGAAAACATTGGAAGCAAAGAATAATCACCATTGCGGGTATTATTATGAAAAATATTCTGATGATTTTTCACTTATTCCAGGATCGCCTATTGCTTATTGGCAGAATGATCAGTTTTTCAAAGATTTCAGCCAAAATAAGGATATGTCTGCCTATGTTGATGTAAGAAAAGGATTGACGACAGCAGACAACAACAAATACATACGCCTGTGGTGGGAAGTGGATATCCTTAAGACGAATATTATATCTGATGAAACTTCTAAATGGTTTAGAACCCATAAAGGTGGAGACTATCGGAAATGGTATGGGAATTCAGAAAATTTAGTAGAATGGGAAAATAACGGGTTTGCATTGAAGAATTTCAAAGCAGCGGTCATTAGAAATGAGCAGTATTATTTACGAGAGTGTGTTTCTTGGAATGACATTTCCTCATCAAAAGCTGCATTTAGATGGGTTCCGCAAGGTTCTATATCAAATGCTTCTGGACCGAGCTTTTATGGTGAGGAAAATGTAATGAAGTATTTATTGGGCATATGTAATTCTTGTGTGTCAGATACAATTCTCTCAGTGTTGTGTCCGACAATTCATTTTGAAATTGGGCAAATTGCTAAAGTTCCAGTTATAATTGATGCTAATCAAAAAGATGAAGTGGTGGATATTGTGAATAAGAATATAGAATTTTCAAAAGAGGATTGGGATTCCTTTGAAAATTCATGGGAATTTGAACACCATCCACTTGCAAAAGAATGCCTAAGTCGTGGTCATTGGAGTGCTCAGAATTCAACTATAGAAAAGAGCTTCCATGAATGGACTGATGAATGCAACCGTCGCCTTAAACAACTCAAAGTTAACGAAGAAAAACTTAATCAGATTTTTATCAATATCTATGGACTTCAGGATGATTTAACGTCAGAAATAGAAGATAAGGATGTGACGGTTCGTTCTGCTGATCTACAGCGTGATATCAAGTCCTTGTTGTCTTATGCAGTGGGTTGTATGTTCGGCCGCTACTCCCTCGACGTCGAAGGTCTCGCCTATGCAGGAGGTCAATGTGATAGCAGCAAATACACATCCTTCATTCCGGATGCTGATAATGTTATACCTATCACTGATGAAGAATACTTGGAAGACGATGTCATCGGTCGCCTTTGTGAATGGTTGAAGGTAGTTTACGGTGCAGATACGCTGGAGGAGAACCTCGACTTCATTGCCAAGGCACTCGGAAACAAAGGTAATTCGAGTCGAGAAATCATAAGGAACTATTTTTTGACCGATTTCTTCAAAGACCACTGCCAGACTTATTCGGTGACTGGCTCCGGCAAGCGCCCTATTTACTGGCTCTTTGACAGCGGCAAGCAGAACGGATTCAAGGCACTGGTTTATCTACACCGCTATAATGCGGACACAATCGGCAATCTCCGCATCGATTATTTGCATCGCATGCAGCGCATCTATGAGAGCGAGATTGGCCGCATGCAGGATATGATCGATCACAGCACAAATGCGCGTGAAGCCGGGCAGGCGACGAAGCGCAGGGACAAGCTGACCAAGCAGCTCAAGGAGTGCCGAGAGTATGATGAGAAGCTGGCACATCTGGCATTGTCTCGTATAGAACTGGATTTGGATGACGGAGTGAAGGTCAATTATCGCAAGGTTCAGACCGCTAACGATGGGAAGTTCTATGAGGTGCTGGCGGATTCGAAGAATATCATGGCGAAAAAGTAAAAAGGTCAGACAGTGTCTGACAGATTAGTTAAACGTAAGACTAATCTTGCAGACACTGCCTGCAAATTTGCATTTAGATTTTATGAGGAACTGACATGGCAGAACTCAACCTAAAACAGATCATAGACAGACTGAACGCAGAGTTTACGGGGGATACCCGTAAACTCGTCTTTTGGTACGACGACAAGGGCGAATTCGCGGAGGACATGGACAGTGTTGTGCTGGACAATGCCAAAATATACCGCTTGGAGCCGGATAACCAGTTTTATACCAAGCGTTTCCTGGAGCGGGTGGACACGACGACCAACTATCTGATCTATGCGCCGTTTCCCAAGCCGGACGTGAAGGAAAACCACTTGGAAGACACGCTGTTGTACTCCAGGCGCTTTTTTGCCGACCGGGCATCGCTTCTGTCAGTGGATCTGGGCATTGAGGAGAAATACAAGCCGATCATTGAAAAGCACATTAAGTTTTTTGCCAATAAGGAACGGACGCAGCGCTTCTACGATCTGGAAATTGAGAACTTCAATGAGGAGAACATTTTGGTCGGTATGTTGGCTTGTATCTGCCGGACACGCATATGTTCCTTCGAAGAGGTGGTACGAGTCATACTGACGGAAGGGGAGTTGCAGGACAATAAGTTCCTCACGGAGATCGAGAAGTTTGATCTGCTCTCTGCCTTCTGGAAGCTTTGCGAACAGCACTTTGGCTATACAGATCCCAAGCCGAATCTGGAAAAGTTACTGGCGGTTATGTTCGTGACGGCGACAGAGCGGCAGCTGGCCGGCGATGTGCCGCAGGAGTGGAAGAGCTTTGTATCCTATAAGTCAGGCAATATCATCGCATTCCTTGACAACCTGTCCAACAGCGTTCTGTACAGAGATCGCTATGATGAGCTGTCGGAACATGTGGCAGCGGGGCTGCATGCGGGCTCCATTCTGCAGGGATATTCCCCTGAGAGCCTCCTTGAATGTGATGCTTTCCTTGTCGCGGACAACATCATTGTAAAGTGGATCATGGACCGCCTAACGGCGGAAGATACCGGTGCGAAGCTGGAAAACTATGATATTCCGGGGATCTGCGACAAGCGCATGAAGATGCATTTTGGACGCAGGACAGACAAGACCTATCAGCTTCTTGAGAGCGCATTCCACCTGATCGAGGCCTCGAAGTATGTTCCTTCGGAGGGCTTTGGGGCAATCATTGACCGCTATCGGAAATCGGATTATCGGACCGATCAGCAGTATCGTAAGTTCTATTTCTATTTTGACCAGATGGAAGAAACCGGCGGTTTGGAGTCACTGCGGACGCTGGTGGAGAACATCTATACAAACGAGTATCTGGCGAAGCTCCTGCCCAAGTGGAATGAGGCGATTCAGGAGGAGCATGCGCTTATTCAGATTCCTCTTCAGCGGGATTTCTACCGCAGGCATGTTGGAAATGCCAAAGAGCGCACGGTTGTCATTATCTCGGATGCCATGCGCTATGAAGTTGGGCAGGAACTCCTTCGAAGAATGCAGGATGATCCCAAGTGTTCGGCAAAGATGGACGTGCAGCTCTCCGTACTGCCGTCCTACACAAGGCTTGGGATGGCTGCAATGCTGCCGCATAAGGCCTTGACCATGACGGATGACTACCGCGTACTGGCAGATGGTACTTTATGCGACAGCCTTGCCGGAAGGCAGACAGTTCTGCAAAGCTATGTGCCGAATGCTGTCTGTGTTCAGTTCGATGATATCAAGGGGCTTAAGAAGAACGAGCTGCGCGATATTTTCACCGGAAAACAGGTGGTCTATGTCTATCACAATCAGATCGACGCCCGGGGAGATAAAGCCAATACCGAGGACGAGGTATTTGTGGCTTGTGAGGAGGCAATCCGGGAGATCATCGCACTGATTGGGAAAATCAATACGAATGCCAATACGCATCGCTTTGTTGTAACGGCTGACCACGGATTTATTTATAAACGGGATAAACTGACAGAGAGCGACAAGATCGGCGGCGTGAGTGGAAAGGACGCCTTCATAAATCGCCGTTTTATCGTTGCACAGGAACCGGTACTCGACGAAGGTATAGACTTTATGCCAATGTCTATGATTCTAGGTAATGACGACACCAAGGTGGTGTCCTATCCGGTGAGCAGCAATGTGTTCAAGGCCGGCGGAGGGCAAAATTATGTCCACGGAGGATCCTCCCCGCAGGAGATGCTGGTTCCGGCCCTGGACATCAAGATGGAACGCGGCCATATGGAGACCAGGCCGGCACAGATCACGCTGGTCAGTATGGTGCAGAAGATCACAAACCTGATTACTACGATGGATTTCATTCAGTCGGATGCGGTCAGCGATACGATCAAGCCCGCTACTTATAAGCTGTATTTCATTTCTGAGGACAACGAGAAGATCTCGAATGAGAACATCTATGTGGCGGATAAACGCGATGCGGATGCGACCAAGAGGATTTTCCGCATGCGATTTACGTTTAAGAACAAGAAGTATGATAAGAATAAGCCGTACTACCTTGTTGCTTATGATGAGACAACCGGGCTTGAGAGTTTCCGCCATCCGGTCATTATGGATCTGGCGTTTGCGGATGATTTTGGGTTTGGGTTTTAAGACAAATACGCTTGGAGGCAGAGCATGACGGAACTGATGGAGAACGAAGATAGAAGAGCTGTGATCAAGAAGAAACTCCGCCAGTATTTTGACGGGAAAATTGTCCGAAAAGACTTGACCAAGAAGATCAAAGAGGGTGCAAATGT
>JAFUZM010000293.1 GCA_017476605.1 Clostridia bacterium | reverse complement strand
TGAACTTGAGAGGAATGTTAAAAGATAACAATGCCTGACAGGTTCGATGGAGCGCCGTATGCGATGAAAGTCGCACGTACGGTGTGGGCCCAGGGAAAAGGGGGCGATAACTTCAAGCCCTTACCTATGGGTAGGATAATAGTTCACTGCTCCATCAGTATATGCTCTTGCGTCTTTTACCGTGAATACTCCTTCATTGATCAATCGTTGGAATACCGACGGAATAGATATGCATTGTACGGAAACTCCATCCACGGAAAGGATTCCGTTTCTTGCATTTCTATCATCAGAGCAGAAATAAAAAGCCTGTTCGCCATTCAGTCTGTTCATCCACTGAAGGACAACATACTCTTTTATTTCGCCCAGATTATTGCCTTCTCCTATCTTACCGTCCAGCGTCTTCATCAGATTGAGGTAGTCCTGATCCGAAGTATCAAAATGATTCAACGTACCAAGCTAGGCGTAATGTTTTTCAAAGTATTTTCTATCGAAAGCATCGCATGCGTTTCTTAGGAAAGAGGTGTATAAAGAGCTTCCGAGTTTAAAATACAATTCTGACATTTCACGAATCAGACGTTCATCGGTATATTCTTCAATCCTTCCGCTTTTTATACTCTCATTAAGCCATTCCGGTGCGGAAGAGTCGTGTCTAGCGAGCTCCGTTTTTGTCTGATTATGGCAGCAAAAATGATATCCGGGGAGTTCCATGATACGATCAATCAGACAAGTGTTTTCATCGGAACGAATACTGTGTGCCTTTGATATAAAATCTGTATCCAATATTGAGACTTTCTTCATGTTCCCTCCACATCCAGATGGAATCGCTCTTTCAGTGAGGAAATGAATTCTCTATCGCCACGCTCCCTTGTACTTACAAGATTCTCATCTTCGCAATTATACAAAAAGTCTTCCAAAAGCGTACCGAACTGTTCCGTTCCGCTTCCATCCAACTGCCATCTTTTCGCCCTGCCGGTCAGCTTTATTTTTGCCAGAACCTCGTTCCATTCCGTTTCATATAGTTCTCTTGCTTTGCCAGCAGAGACAATACCACACTCATACAACCGCAGAACGCATGCTTTATATGGAATTGCAAAAACATCCATCAGTATTACAACATCATCCAGAGAAATATGTTTTTCATTAATTCCGAGAAGAGCTATCTGATCCCTGACTGCTTTTGAAGGCATTAAAAGCAAACCTGCAAAAGCATTAGCCTCAATCTCCTCCTGATCAGTGGTTACAGAGTCAACAGTTTTTCCCTTCAGTATAGAACCGTTACGAATGGCATTCAAATCCTGATCTTCACAAAAACAATAGATATGGTAAAATTCATGCGCAGTTGCGAAAAACTGTTTGCACAAAGAAAGCCCAGTATTTATGCATATAAAAATCGTGCCTCCCTTTAGGAATGTGAAAGCCCACAGTTCATCATCATTAAACGGATAACGCAGTATCTGAATTGGCTGTTCATTTTTTCTCCCATAATTTCTTATGGTATTAAAAACGCCATCCCGTGTCATAAGGCTTCCACTGTACAGCGTTGATACCGTCTGGGCTATATCTTCTATTTCATGATATCTCTTGTTCTGCTTCGAAAACAAAATCTGATCCAACACGTCTCCCATACTTATGCCTCCCACGGTTGATTCATCTTGACCGAGTTTTCTCTGACCCTATGGTGGAAAAGAATCATATCGGAAACCTCATCCGCAATACGAAGAGCCTCCCTGGCTTCATCAGTCTCGACTCTTCCCATAAAAGTATGGATAACGTCTGTTTCTACGCATACTTCCGGCGTTATCATAATCTTATCCATCGAAACCTTAAGGTAATCGGATATTTTCTTCAGTTCGACAGCATTGATTATCCGGCCGCCATTCAGCATCTTACTCATCGTCTGCTTGGACACACCTATACCCTCAGCAAGATCAAGCTGCTTTTTCCCCTGCTTTCGGAGAATATCCAGAATGTTATTTGCTATCATCATATTAATATCGGTCATGACAATCGCCTCCTCTTCGATGATACCATTGTACTGCACCAGAATCAATTTGTCAAGAAATTGGGGATTGTTTTACTTTTAATTTCACAAATAGTTTCTTTTTTGATGATTATGCATTTCCTTCGGTTTTCATGGGTCTTCATGTTCTCCGGCTTCCCATTGATCCGCCGGACGACCTCCTTCTGACTGTCCGTCAGTTCCTCACAAGGTACCTTCCTGAGCATCAGCGCAGCCCACGCCGTTTCCATCACGTGACAGTCCGGACAGGTTCTCACCGATATTACGCCATATGTGCTCATGAACGGTGGATAATCCCACCCAGACTCATATGCTTCTTCCAGTGTCAGTCCTGCGGTCTTCCACATACTTCACATGTGTATAAGAGTTTTTCCATTGTCTGCATCTCTCATCAGGCTTCCCATACCTCTTCCAGTTCCTCAGCTCCTTCCCTGACTCTGGCATAGAAGATGACCATATCCGCAAGTTCATCAGCAAATTTAAGGCTACGTCTGGCGACCGGGCTTTTTACCTGAGTCATAATAGTTTTTATTACATCTCCAGGTTCAGCAGCTTCAGATGCTTCCATCAATCTCTTTACAGGCACATGAAAATAATCTGCAATCTGCTGAAGCACCTCTGAATTAACCATCTTTACCCCATTTAGCATATTGGACAGATCTTTCTGTCCGATACCAAGATATTCAGCAAGCTGTCTCTCCGTCTTGTTATTAAGCCTCAACAGTTTATTGACGCTGCAGTTCACTGTTCTATTCATACCTATCATTTTCATCATCTCCCCATCATGAGTCCCAGATCATAAGAATCATTTTCTGACTTTTGTTTTCCTCCATGAGTTCATCCAGATGGTCAGCAAAATCAAGGTTTCTGCGTATTTCTGCCTTGACTGCCTCATATGTTATTCCGTACTCGTCCGCCGCCTTCCGAAATGCATCTTCATCCGTGAGAATGTCTATTACTCCCGTTTTTTTCTCTCTGACATATTCGTATACCACACATGCATGGCGAACCATGTGGATAAACTCCCACAGTGTCCCTTCAAATTTCCAGTCTCTTTCTCCCATCTGCCTTATGACCTCATCATTCGGAACAGCTCCTTTATCTGCAGCATTTCTATTTTCCTGTTTCTTGTACTTTATAGTCCTCTATCAGCCTGCCAATCATTAACTCCGGCATACCAGACAATATCTCTGTTGCTGTCAGGTTATTTCCAAGTGCCTTGAAGCAGAATGTCTGAAGCGGCTCATTCTTTAGATAACCGGCTATCGCCTTTCTGTCACGCTCCAGTTCCTCATACATGGCACGAGCTTTGGAGATTGCGATACCGACAGCCCGTTTCAATTCTGCATACCGCCACTGATAATACCGAACATATACTTCAGAATCTGGTGACGTCTTAATCAGTTCTTCCAGGCTGCCGTCATTAATACGGATCATCGGAAGGACGCGTTTCTTGGTAAAGACATGGCAGAACGCTACCCTGTGGGCATAAACATATTCCGGAGATTTTACCTTGATCCGGTGCCAGCCCGCGTCCACGACCACAAAGCCCTCGTGCTCAATATTCTCATCGTTCTGATTCAGTGTTTCCGCCGCTTTAACGCACTCCCGGAGGGAATGGAGCGGATACTCCGCCGGTTTCCTGATACCGATATTATCATTACTTTCCTCGCCGGTGAAATTGGATCTTGTCCCGATGTGGTACAGATACGGATATTCATAACGTATAACAATCTTCTGCTCTGGTGCAACCAGTTCAAAGATGTAGGTCTTATCCCTGTCGAGATTGTCAAAAGGAATATCCTTATAGTTCTCCGCCCTGCGGATCAGATCCATAAAAGAGACAGCACCGTCCATCACATGGGCATCGGCAGCATCGATCATGCTGTTTGTAGACCATTGCCATCTGTCTGCCTTGTGGTCGTACCACAGTTTGACAATGCTCCCGTCAATCTTCTCCTGCACTCGCGCCGTATTCCAGTCGATATCATCAGCATAACGCTCTCCGTAGTTTCCAAACTTGCGGAATGGCCAGCAAACAACTTCCGATCTCTCCGTGTCAATAATGATTCCCCTTGCCTCTTGCACCACAGAATCGGTAAAATCGCAGTCGATCCCGTAGTTCAGTATTACGAGGTTCCCGGACTCCCTTATGGAGATCCCCTTGCCCGCCAACAGTTCCCTCCAATTGTCCTGCTCATCCATGAGTCTGCAAATATAAGAATTCTGATTCATTGCTTTTCACCCGCTTTGCATTCTGTAGTCACTGCTGATTGATGTGCTCAGCACATTCTGTCGAATCAGCGCTATGCGATCCTCAAACCCATTAATCATTCCTCGCCTGCATTCATTTTTTCAGGCGCCGGAGCGCGCACAATCCAATTGAGAAGAGCATCCTCCAGTTCCTGATCCGGAAGCGGATCAAACCTGTCGCCTCTTTCCTGCGCACCCCGAATCATTCCTCGCGCCATGTTGCGGTAGTCTGCAAGACCTCTCGCCATCTCCCCTGCAACCAGTGGATCACAATCATTCAAAGCATCGATAACGATGTCTGGCGAAATATCAATAAAAGCAAAAGGCGTTGTAGAAGAATTCCTCAGATACAACTGCATGATCATTGATTCTGTCATATAGAATTTGTGCCATTTCCTGACGTTTTGTCATAACGCCTCCCGTCCCTAATTCTTTCTCCAATCTGATGCACTTTGTGTCTTTTCATCGGGTCAGGCCTTTCGGTCCAAGCCATCCCTCTGGTCATACTCCCCACTTCACCTGAGGATATCAGTATCTCGATGGGTATCCCCCTCCTTCATATACACATGATCGTCATCGCTGGATCCGAAGCATCCGATACTCCCTGCAACCAGTCATCAATTTCCGCTACAACACTACTTGAATAGATTCCGTACTGATCAGCAATTCCCTTAATCTCCCGCCATTGCTGCCAGGTGACTGGATAATCAAATCCGTAGATGTCGAAATCGAGAATTACAGCATCGATGCAGAATTCCAGATTGCTATACCAGAGAATCTTGGACGGCAGGTACATATAGCCCTCTCTGTAACCATGTCCAATCCTTCTTCCCGGAATAAAACCGATGACATCCTGATTGTCACCACGTTGATGCTCATCAACCAGCAGCGGAAAGATACCCTCATCCTGCCGGCAATACGGTTCTTGTCTCAGTTCACGCCTGATTCGGTCGGCCAGCGCGTCATCTTCAACGAAGAAGCCCTCGGAATCCCTGGTGGCGGGAGGAAGATAGTCCGTAACAAAAACATAGTGTTCACCATTCCGTCCGCTGTAATACGTGGTGAAGCCTTTTTCGACCAGGATGCAATAAACATCCCAAGCTTTATCTCTGTCCTGGCATTTCAGATATCTACCGATAAACTTTTCCGGATCAGATAGGTCTATTTTCTCATTCCAGATTAGTTCAGACATCAGCCTTGTCACCCCCATTCACCTGAAGATAATACGCGTTTGCTTGGCCTTTACTTTCTCCGGCAAAAGATAGTAATTCGCCGTATCCGATACCAACAGTTCTGCCTCGCATTTCGGGCATTGCAGCTTTTCCCAGTAACCGGAATGGCCTTCCACAGTATAACTCAAATCCTGCAGGAAAGCCGCGTATCCCTTTTCACACAAGGGGCAGACGATATGACGAGCTTCAATCATGTGGCCTCCGTCAGCTTTCCGGAAATATAGTCCCTATATTCTGCGCCAACCGGAAGATCGTAATTTACCGTCAAGATGCGCCGATCCACTGTGACTGTCTTGTTCTTCACCGGATCAAAACCTTCCTTGGGAACCGTTGTATACTCAACACCGATCCCACGCTTTTGCCAGTCCGGAAGATCATTATAGTTGATTCCCCGAGCAAACAGCATTTCGTTCTTTTCAGCAACACTGATGCCGGTCATCATGCTGGTAACCCGATGTGCCGTGATCCCTTCCTTCCTCAGTGCCCAATAGCAATGAGCATTCAATGAATTCCGATGAGAATCCTCCTGCCTCCAGGCAAAATAATCCTGAACGCGATCAATATTCGGTAATGGAACGACCCTGCAGTCGAAAGCCGCCGGCATGCCCAAAGCCAAAGAAAACACAGCGCTCGCTTCCCCTGCCAGGGATGTATTGATCTTCCGCACTTTCCGCCCGAAGGTGTTATCCTCAGGATGGAATAGTAATGAAATCTCATCGCTTTCCGTATAGCCATAGATGAGCTCTAGGCCAAAAGGTATGGCCTTGTTTATGCGCAAGGTTTTTAAGCCCTGAACAATGGCTAACTCACATAGCCAGGCCCTCATAGAGGCTGCGTTTTCTTGTGTTTATTAAGCTCTCGTCGGGATGACGGAAAATAATGGGTCTTGACAAAATGTCACAGTTTTCCGTCGTAAACACCCCTGGAAAAGCTTTTCGACCGATGTTTGCACTGCCGTTGATGTCAGCATTGACTAT
>JAFUZM010000292.1 GCA_017476605.1 Clostridia bacterium | reverse complement strand
TCTGAAGCTCAATGGAGATCACCAGGTCAATATCATCCGTGGAAACACGACAATAAGCGGCAACACGCAGGATCCGATCATCACTGACCGCCGGGCCTGACGTTGCCGCTATCTTCCGGACGCTCTGCCCGTTCTGGGCATTGACCTCTTCGCGCAGGGCCTGCTTGGCGCGGGCGCGTTCCGTTTCAAAGCCTGTTCCAGGCGGACGGACTGTATCGCCGGACTGCCGCTCCTGCAGCTCGTCGGCTTTTCTCCGGGCCTTCTCCTCAGCCCGTGGGCGTATGTCTTTCAAGGTATGGCTCACTCCCATCCCTATGGATTCCGCGCCTGATGGCTCATCAGGTCAGCGGTACATGGTATATAGCCATACTTTTGAAAACCCAGCAACGTCTGTCCGGTCGTAATTCGGAAATTAACCCAGGATATGATCGTCATCCCGTGTGATGATCTCCCAGCCATCTGCCGTAAAAGAGACCAGATCAAACGGATTAATCTCCAGAATGGCACATACCGCCAGCCCAAAGCGCATGTTGATGCTGCCCATGGGCCGCTCGCCATACTCGATCCGCTGGTACTGCCGGATGTGCACCCCGGCAAGGGTGGCCACCTGCTGCTGGGAAAGACCCTTCTTCAACCGGGCCTTTCGGAGCATCTCCGTCTCCGTTGTTACTTTACGGTTCACTTTTTCCGCCTCCTGACTCAAGGTCAGTGTGGTACTACGCCATAGAAGTCGTGAAAAGTCAACCCTGATTGGGATAAAACTATGCGATCATGGGAAATAAAAAAACGGGGAAATCTCTCTCCCCGCAATAAAGCCTATTACCACTTTAACGATTGTTCATGCTAACCGGAGTTCATCCAGCGTATAGCGAATCACTTCACCCAAGGTATCATCGTCATCCTTATCGGTCATCTGCGAAAGCCAAGGATGAGATTCTTCCCATGTTGGCATTTGCGCTTCCTGCGTATCCTGCTTCATTCTCCGGCCACCCCTTCTGAATTGATGCGAACCGCAACAAATTGTATTCCAGCAGGGAACAAAATACAATATCCATTTTGGTAACCATCTTCCGAAAAAAAAGAAGTTCCTCCCCAGAAGTCATTTGGGGAGGAGATGCTTGCCATAGGGGCAGTGTACTATTCAGTCGTCCCAGGATTCTATTGGTGGCAGTCCTGCCAGTTTCCGGTTCTTGTTCACTTCGCGAAGGTGTGCGTCTGGGTCGCCAAGCTGCCTGGCTACATCCTCATCCCATACCGGATAGCTCCAGCTACGAGCCGCGTATCCGCCATACCCATTATCAAAGAATCTCTCTTCGCCGTGTTTCCTGCCTTCTTCAGTCATAGACCAATTACCAGGCTGTCCTTCCAAGTACCCGAGTTCAGCCAACTTCTGATTGACCTCCTTGGAATCAAGGCCGACCATTTGCCCAATACGTCTTGCGCTTTTTCTCATTCGTTCTGTCTCCCTTCTCATTAATGATTCCCTGAATTCAGTTTATTCTGCCAGTCGTTTTCAGCCGCCATTCCAACAAGCCGATTGTACTTAGTCATGAGCTCTACTCCACCCCTGACGCCACGCCCGCCTGTTGCAATGGATCCGTCGCCCATGTTTGCCATAATGGCAAGTGTCCTGGCCATGCCGTTCAGTTCAGAGATGGGCGTCCCAGTACTGGCAACAGGTATCGTCATCTTTGTCTCTATCTCTTTTCGCGTCCGATACAGTTCACTTTGAATCGCATTCTGACGTGCTACCTGCTGGGGGACTTGTCTGCCAAAGATATCTGCAAGAAAATTCTTCATTCTGGTTTCCTCCTTCATTTAAACTGCACACCAGCAGTGATAGTCAGTGTTATTGGTGCGGTACACTTGAGCAGTTCGCCATCAGTGAGCTCCACATGAAAGCTGCCCGTTCCATCTCCGTAGTTCCCATCTGCAAATACAGAGAAGTCTTGCTTCACGTCTCCTTCTCCACTATCTGCGTAGATGTATATATCCATCCACATGGAGCCCTTGTACACGACAGAGATATCATACGACCCTGCCGGTATGTCTTTTCCTACAAGATATGAGCCTTGAGGGAGATCTGCAGACTTTTCAATATGCCGGTTGGCAATCTCTTGTTGTACTGCTTCCAGCAGGGAAACCAGATCCGTGTCGTTATACTGGCTGAGATCCACCGTCTCAGCCAGCGCAAACGTTCCGACAAAAAGTGCGATCGTGATAATGACTGCAAAAAGCTTTCTCATGTTTTCATCCTCCTTAGTTTCTGTTCTGCTTATAGTGGTCATAAAGAGCCATGCCTCCAGCGCCTAAGCCTGCTCCTCCGAGACTCAATAACAATGTTCCCCACCAAGGGAGGCCTCGTCTCCGTTCCACGATTACAGGAGCAGGCGGGGCGACTGGAGAATAAGCCTTGGCAGGAACGGCTTTCACTGGCAGAGGATCATCAGCAGGCTCTGAGTTTGCGATCCGCCTCATGATAACCGTTAGATCTTCAATAATCTGCTGACAGTCCACACCGCATGGGTACCTCGCATCAATCTGATGACTGATGATCTCATTCTCGATCCGTTTCAGTTCCTCTGCTGTAATCAGTTCATCCCCGTGATCGAACTGCCGGATAGTTTTAGCCACCGTGTTGCAGTATGTAATGGGAATTTGGTGGTATTCATCCTCAATGTCGGCCTGTTCGTTCACGTAAAGGAGAAGAGCGTGGTAAGGTACGGATGCCAAGTCACCCAGACAGCTCCGCAGGAGGAACTCCTTCCGGTTCATCTTCTCACCCAGGTTATACTCTCCGAACCGGTCGTCCTTCCTCACCAAGATGCCCTTTTCAGTGATTCGGGCGTCCCCGTTGAAGTTTTTTGCTTCTACAACGAAGATACCGTAAGGCGTTAGCACGATGGCGTCATATTCGGTCCGATCTGTGCCATCGTCAAGCGTGATGTTGTACAGGATCTTCACGCCAGGTGAAAACTCAAGGTTGCGAAGGCCATCACGTGTCCGTTTTTCCCCCTTGGCACCTTTTTTCAGCGAACCGATGAGGAAGCCGAGATTCTTCATCTCATTCCGGAGACGTTGGAATGTCTCGTCTTCTTCAACACCGTTTTCATATGCAAGCCGCTCCAGAAACGTCACGATATCCTTCGGGGTAATTCTCTCTGTAATCCCAGAGGAGAGTATCACCTGACATATCGCGGACTGAAATCCAACAAGTTTCTGCTCCTGTTCCTCGTTGGTAAACAGCTCCTCAGCTTTCGGTGCCCATTGTTCCAAGTATGCCATTTCAGAACTAAAATCCTTCATTTCTTTCGCTCCCTTCATTTTTCAGATGGACGTATCCATCTGCGCTACGTCAACCAGTTTGTTTTTAGTTTTCAAGGTTCGCCCGCATTCATCAAGGTTTGTGCCCGGGACGAGGATGGGTGGTCAACCGTCTCGCGGGAAGCCCGGGATATTAACCAGTTTCTCCTTTCTGGCAGTGCGCCTTAGGTCGGGCAGGATGGTAAACCTCAGTGTACGATGCTAGGATACTCTTGTTTTGATTACTTTTCGTTCGCTAATAGCGAAGTCGTCTTTATCGTGCAGCTTCATCCCTTTTCTCCTCGCATCGCGCCTTTAAAGCAGCCATGGTAGACTGCCTCAGAGCACTCTTTAAATACTCTATGCATGCTCTACTGTCCTGTTCGCTGACAGCGAACTTGTTAGTACGCCCAAATATGAAGAATACAGACGTGTAATTCACGCATTTAGCCATTTAAAACGATGAAGATTCTGTGATATACTTTATAATTGGAAACGGAGGTTTCCGCATCGTTTGTTATAAAAAGAAACGATATATGGAGGTATGGAAATGAAAGGCAGTAAGAGGCTTGGATACAATTTGCTTGGCTTACTACGAGCGTTTAATGAAACACAAGGGAATCTGGCTCTTACATTGGGCATTTCCACATCATATTTATCTGAGATTGTAAATGGAAAGAAGGAGCCTGAGAGGCCTCAATTGGAAAAGCTGGCAAAGCACTTTGGCATGTCACCTGAATCTTTATTAAATGATGATTTTGCAAGCATTAGGCAGATAACTGATTTTGGGAAATTCACTCCAACCCTTGCGAAGCTATTCCCGCTGTTTGCATCAGAAGCATCCCTAAGTAATCCTGATTTTTCTGAAGCACTTGCAGCTCAGAAGAAACTATATAAGGCAGAGGAAGATGGTATTCCACTATCAGAATCAGAAGCTGACAATCTGTTCAATACGGTGTTTGATAGGTATTCTGAGATCGAAGATGAATTGATCGGTGAAGAGGTTGCGGCGAACACACTCTCATTCATTTTTTATATGTTGGTGTGTGGAAGAGCCACTGAGATGCTTGCCAGATACAAGAATCACGAGGAATCATATCCGATACTGATGAGCAAGTTCCTGGAGAATAAGCCAAAGACAAAGGAACGTATCGACGAAATTCTGGAAAGCGATAAACCTATTGAAGACAATGCATTTAAAAATATGGTAAATGATCCTGAATTCGACGAAGCGATTAACGAAATATTTGAAGGCTTACGGGAAACAGATGAATGGAATGACCTGATTGACTATTATATTGCCCTGGAGTATATTTTCGGGGCTGTGGACAATGTATTTTCCATGGAACAGAATCATGACTTCGGGGTAGATTTAATGCTGAAATATGCAGCAATAGGAAATACCTTTGCATTATCATATGTTTCAAGTATGATCATTAGCTAAACGGATCTCATTTACGTTTTTCTTTATTTGCTTTTATGCTGCCTTCGCCCACTGCTGGGCGAAGCTCTTTTTTTTGTCATCGGTTGCCAAGCCCGGCTTTTTTGTCCTGTGGGTACTGAAGGAGAGGAACGATACAGCCTCCTTCAGATAGGAGCGACCCCATGACCAAAGAGCAGAAACGCCTGATTGATCAGTA
>JAFUZM010000291.1 GCA_017476605.1 Clostridia bacterium | reverse complement strand
TGACAAGCTTCTCAAAGGGCGTCATGAAGGTAGAAACCTTCTCATCCTCAGACATCCTGCTGACACGATAGTCACGGCTGGATACAATGCCCAGCAGCTTTCCGTTCGCGGTTCCATCCTCAGTGATTGCAACGGTCGAGAAACCATTTGATTTCTTGAGCTCAAGGATATCATGCAGTGTATGATTCGGCGTCAGGTTGCTGGCGGAAAGGACAAAACCTGCCTTGTGATTTTTGACTCTTGAGACCATCGCTGCTTCATTTTCAATGCTCTGAGCACCATAGATGAAAGAAAGGCCGCCTTCACGTGCCAAAGCAATTCCCAGCGAATCATTGGAAACCGATTGCATGATTGCACTGACAAGCGGGATATTGAGCGTAATTGCGGGTTCTTCCTCCCCTTTTCTGAACTTTGTGAGAGGTGTCTTTAACGATACATTTGAAGGAATGCAGTTTTCCCCTGTATAACCGGGAATCAACAGATACTCGCTGAACGTATGACTTGGTTCCTGATAATAGTACGCCATATGCAAATCTCCTCCTCTAATGGTCGCGCAGATAAAGATAGTGAACTGTACGAAAACGAGGGAATGCCTTCCTTCTTCCAAACAGTTTCCGTTATTATATCCATTTGAATTGAAAATGCAAGACCATCTGCCTCTTTTTTCTTTCATTTTCCTCTGTTTTCATGACACAGAGGGAAAAACAGCTCAGATGTGCGGATTACCACCTGGCTTCTTGTAAAGGCGAAGTCTGGACGAGGAGAACAGAGAATGTCTTCTCCCCTTTTGGCTGCTTGAATCGCCTGAGTCAAAATGATATACTGTGCAAAACGTTGTCAAGGAAAGAGGGTTCCCCATGCAAAAAAGAAAAATCATCTTCTCGTTTAACGCACCATTGATGATTGCATTTTCTCTTGTTTCACTTCTCGCTTTGATTCTCTCACAATTAACGAATGGAGTCTCAAATCGTCTTGTGTTCTCTGTCTATCGCTCCTCCCTGTCCCCACTCTTTATTGTCCGGCTGTTTATGCATGTTCTTGGGCATTCCAGCTTTCAACATTATGTATCCAATATTGCGCTGATTCTTGCCCTTGGCCCGATCGTCGAGGAACGCTGGGGAAGCATCCGCGTTCTCATCATGTTTGCCATTACGGCTGTTATTTCCGGGATCTTTCATCTGGTGTTTGGACCGAACACCATGCTGCTGGGCGCAAGTGGGATCGTATTCATGCTTATTTTCCTGGCGTCAACTGCAGGCGCGCCTCACGGTGAAATTCCCCTTACCCTGATTGCCGTCTGTGTGCTGTATGTGACACAGGAGATTACGGCGGGCCTGTTTTCGGCAGACAATATTTCCCATACGACACATATTATCGGAGGCCTCTGCGGCGCTTTCCTCGGACTCTTTCTTCATAAATGATGGAACTTCATACTTTCTACTTAAAAATCGGAGTGTAATGGAATAAGAATAAAAACTTGCAACCACTCTACTGATCGGTGTCGGGATGATGATCAGCAAAGTGGTTGCCTTTTTGTCGGTGTTGCTTCTTATGGCAAAAATAGAGTGTTTCTGACTCGTTATTTGAAGTATCGAAACTTGTACACTTGAAGCAATATGATGAAACCAATCAGCTTTTTAATGTTTCATATTATTGTGCAACTTGTGTTGTGTTTGTAATTGGTGTCCTGGTTACAGAAGCGTGTGGCAAATTGCAAAGCATTGCCAGATCTCTTTGAGAAAGATTGAGGTCAGGACGTCTCTTGATCATTGTTCCAACAATTTGAGAAATTGCTTCTACCTCATCAAGATCATTTCCAATTACTGGGTTAGAATTTCTTACATGTTGTTTGTAGTCAGTCCAGGTTGCCATATCAATTTATCCCTTTCTTTTAATCCAATCCTTTCGTTCGGCCTTAGCACGTTCAATCTCACGAGGAGAAGTTTTTGTGTTCTTCGAAAATGATGTAGGAGAACAAAAGTGTTGTCCTTCAAAAAGGGAAATAATACTCGGATGTCTCCGGGACGTAGTTCCCAGTGACTCGGATTATCCGATGATGGCCTTTGCAATATCAGCGGTCTGCTTTGCATCCTTGGCATAGTAATCTGCGCCGATCTTCTCTGCATACTCCGGTGTCAAAACGGCTCCTCCTACAACAACGGGGATTTCGATCTGTGCTTTGTGGAGGGCCGTGATGGTCCGTTCCATGGAAGGAACCGTGGTGGTCATCAGGGCGGAGAGACCGATGAGCTTGGCACCGTTCTTTTTTGCACTTTCGCATACGACAGCAGGTGGAACGTCCTTGCCAAGGTCAATGACACGATATCCGTAGTTTTCAAGTACGGCATGCACGATGTTCTTGCCAATGTCATGAATGTCGCCCTCCACGGTTGCAAGTACAATCGGCCCCTTCTTTTCTGCCGATTCGCCGCTTGCCTGGATCTTTTCGCGGATGACGTCGAATGCAGCGCCGGCAGCACCAGCAGCATTCATCAGCTGAGGTAAAAAGATCCTGTTTTCCTCGTATGCTTTTCCAACCTCGTCCAGCACCGGAATCAAAACATCATTTGCCAATTCAATGGGTGTCCTTGAGAGCAGTGCTTCCTGCGTTAAACGCACCGCGGTCTCTTTCTGGCCGCGCTTCACAGCCTCCTCAATGGTCATATGATCCTGGGCACTTGGTCGGCTTTCGGTCTTTTCCGCCTTTCGATCTGCATATTTTGCGACATAATTCATGCAGTCGCGATCCGAACCGCGAATGACGCGGGCAGCATCAATTGCCTCCATGATTCCGCTTTGATTCGGATTGATGATGGGCATTGTAAGCCCATAGGCCAGCGCCTGAGAGAGAAATGCGGTTGTGATGATGCCGCGTTCCGGAAGGCCGAAGGAAATGTTTGAAACGCCCAGAACGCTTTGAATCGGATACATCTCCATGAGTGCTCGCATGGCGTTCAGGGTATGGAGTGCCTGACTTTGCTGGGCACTGACGGTCATCGTAAGACAGTCAATGCAGAGATTCCGCGGGTCAATCCCGGCCTCCTCGGCGGCCATGATGATGCGCTGCGCATAGACAATGCGCTCCTTGTCATCCTCTGGGAGCTTGCGGCCGTCCATTGTGAGTGCGACAATGGCAGCACCGTATTTTTTTGCCAGTGGCAGTATCTTCTCAAGGCTTACCTTTTAAGCATTTACGCTGTTGATGAGACTTTTTCCGGGAGCCATCCGGAGGCCTATTTCAAGAGCCTCTGGACTGGAGGAGTCAATCTGCAGTGGCAGCGCGGAGATTCCACTGACCGCGAGCACGACTTTTTTCATCATGGCGGCTTCGTCAATGCCCGGAACGCCGACATTGATGTCGAGAATCTCAGCCCCAGCCTCTTCCTGGATGACCGCCCTGCGCTCCGCTTCCGTGCTGTCGCCCTCAAGCAGCGAGGTGGCAAAGGCTTTCTTTCCTGTCGGATTGATTCGCTCACCGATTGGATGGATATCGCCATCAAACAGGACGCATCGGCTGGCGGAGCAGATTCCCATGATCGACGAGGCTTCCCATCGCGTCACCTGACCGCGGTATTTGGAAAGCCCTTTAATAAAGGCCGGGGATGTTCCGCAGCAGCCGCCGATATAAGCGACACCCAGATCACAGATGCCATCAAATTCACGAACAAACGATTCCGGAGTCATTCGATATTCCCCGGTCTGCGGATCCGGCAAACCGGCATTGGGCTTCAAAATCAAGGGCAGGTCCGTATATTTACGCATTTCCTTCAGAATGCGAAGGCACGCCTCGGGACCGATGCTGCAGTTGACACCCAGTGCTTCGATGCCAAGCCCTCCGAGGGTCATCGCTGCCGCACCTGCATCACATCCGAGAAATGTGCGTCCATTTTCCTCAAATGTCATGGTGGCAAAAATAGGAAGGGAGGTGCATTCCTTTGCAGCCAGAATGCCGACCCGAATTTCCGCCAGATCCGAAAATGTCTCAAAAAGTACGCCGTCGGCACCCGCCTGCTCACCGGCAATCAGGATTTCCTTGAACAGGTTGTATGCCGTTTCAAAATGCATGGTTCCGACCGGTGCCATCAGTTCCCCGATGGGGCCGATATCAAGAAGCACCCGTGCATTTTCGCTTGCTTTTCTGGCATTGCGGATGCTTGCCTTGACTACTTCCTCTACCGTATACCCCGTTCCGGCCAGTTTATGCGCATTTGCACAGAAGGTATTTGTGAGGATCATTTCCGAGCCTGCATCGATATACATTCTGTGGATATTTTTGATCAGTTCCGGATTGGTGATACTGAGTGTTTCGGGGCGAACGCCAAGCTTAAGTCCGGAAGTCTGGAGCATGGTTCCCATTGCTCCGTCCAGAATCGTGATTTGTTTTTCAATCATGGGAATCCTCTTTTGCCATAGGGCAATGTTGTCTGTTTTTGCAGTTCTCACAGGGAGAAGCGCGGTGGATCTGTTTTTTATCACTGATGCCTATGATGGCCGTGACGGACTTTTGCGGGATCAGGAGGCCACCGCTGGAGGTGGTCAGGCCAATGCGCTTACCGGTCTCAAGAATACTGCAGATCTCCTTGTTTTGAGCGAGGGGCATATCTCCATATCCGGGACTAAAACGATCGGTCAGGTCTCCACCATGTGGTACGATGGTTTTGAAAAGCTCGGTTTCAATCTGATCACAGGCATTTTCGATCATGGCAGATGCAGTTGCGTCCAGGATCATCCCGTATCCGGCATCAAGCAGAAGGTGTTTACGAATGTACCGCTCGCATGCATCTCCGAGTGTGACGGACAGAAGGACAACACTCTGACTTCCGGATAGTAGCTTGTGGATATCGTCCCCCTCGGGCTGCAGGATGGTTCCAAGAACCTGTCCCTGAGAGTAAGGAAATACTCCATAGGTTTTTCTGACCTCGAACTGTACCATCTCCGTTTGAGCACGCCTCATCTGACGGATCAGGGTATCGTCAAGCGGTTCCCCTCGCCAGCCCAGAAAATGAAGCGTTTCCCGAATCAGAGATTTTCTGAGGCTGTTTTCTGCATCTTCTGTCATCGGTCCTTTCCCCTTGTCCCTTTTTTGCCGCAAAATGATTTATGCCATTAGTTTACACGATTCATTATGTCTTTTCAAGATGGCAAAAATGTGCCTCGACAAGTGGAGGGCATATGCGTATAATATGAATATGATTCTGAAAAG
>JAFUZM010000290.1 GCA_017476605.1 Clostridia bacterium | reverse complement strand
GCGTATCCCAGTCCGGAAATGATACCTGTCAAAAATGCGTGATAATAGTTTTCGTGATAGTCATGGTAGCTGATGGTCTCAAAGAGGATATCCGTCATCATCTCTGAGGCTTTCTCCTCATCGCCGTCCCACAATGCTTTCATTAATGCTTTCTGCCCTGAGCGATCCAGTGCCAACACATTGTTAAAACGCTTTACAACCGTCTCCTCGAAGATGTTTGAAATCTCTGTATTCGGAATTTTAAGTTCAACCGTATCTCCGTCCGTCTCCGGATCCGCTTTGGTTAAGTATCCGGTCATCAGTAGCACACTCCACAGATTATCTTCCGACTCATGCAGTGTATCATACGTCAGCTCATCCGAAATCGTCTCTTCGATTGTTCCTCCATTCAGAAGTGCTTCAAATTTGTCGCTTACGTCAAACTCTGTGCGCTCAATAAACGTCAGAAGAATTCCGTTATGACTCGTGTTCTTCCAGTAATTTTTCAGTTTCGCATTTCTGTTTCTGAGAAGTGCAGCTGCATAACACGTTACATCCCAGGGGCAATACACCGATGTGTTTCCGAACACATAACCATCATACCAGTCACGAATGTCATCTGCTTTTTCCTGACGGTCCGCCTCTTCGAGTATTCTGTCGACTTCTTCCTGCGTAAAGCCGAAATACTCAGAAAAGTCATCATCTAACACAGAGTATGACATGAAATTGTTCGTTCCGGTAAAAATGCTCTCCTTCGCTATCCGTAGGCATCCCGTTATGACGGCAAACTTCAGGAATTCATTTCCCTTCAGTGCTGCGTCAAACATCCCCCGGATAACATCCAGCATATTATTATAATATTTATTCTCATCCGTGTTCTGTTCGCTTGCCTTTGCCAGAGGAACATCATACTCATCAATCAGAAGGATTACCGGTTTCTCGTATGCAGCAAACATCATGCGCATGAGAGTCTTCAGTGACTCTTTGACCTCTGAAAGATCAGCCTGCTTATTCATCAGTTTCAGGAAAACCGCCTTGTCATCGCAGTTGATCCTAGCGCTTTCCGTCAGAGACTCGTGTGTTTTACACAAATCAGACAACTTCACCTGAAGCGTCTTATAGGCGTCCTCAAAAGAGAGAGCCTCTACACCTTTGAGTGTCAAAAACAAAACAGGGTACTGGTTCATCCATTCAGCACAGAACGCTTCATGTTTCATGACGTCCAGTCCATCAAAAAGATCCCGGCTGTCGCCTTTCTGAATGCTGAAGAAATTCTCCATCATACTCATCATAAGCGTCTTGCCAAACCGACGAGGACGGGTGAACAGCGTAACTTTATTGTCTGTATTATTAAGCAAATCATATACAAGTTCTGTCTTGTCGACATAGTAGCTCTTATCTCTACGTATCTCCTCAAAAGACTCCTTGCCCACAGGAATTTTCATAATGTTCTTCCCTCCTTTCAAAGGCTAATCCATACCAGATGGGTACAACTTACCCAGTTTACTTTAGTGTAACCGATGAGGTCCGGAAAATCAAGATTTTCAGCACTCCCAGACCTGATTTAAAACCGCCGCTCCATTGCACACGCCTCGCAGCCGTTCATTCTTTTCAAAGTCGTTTAGCGTATCTTTCCTGGCCCTGGTGAAACTTTGCTCACAATAATGCTTTGCAGTCAAACCAAGAAAAGCAGAAGGTTTCCCTTCTGCTTTTGTCTATGAATCCTTCTTTGAAGCCACAGATCGGATCAAGCAGCTATGCTTTCCCCTCAGCTTCAAAGACAGCCTTTCTTACCTCGCCAAGCGAAATCCCATTTTCCTCAGCGAGCTTCGCTAGATCCTCATATTCCGCCTTTGACCTATGCACACCCATGCCGGATACCGTCTTAATCCGCACAGGGCCATATTTTGTATCAGTGGTTTCTATTGTCCTCGGCAGACAATACCTGCTCATGTCCTGTCTGCGAACACCGATGGTTGAGGTATGCTTCATTATAATTCCAGCAAACTTGTCTGCTTCCTCCGGCGGACAGATCACCGAAAGCAAAACAGCAGGACGCGATTTTTTCATGCCAATGTTCTGCGTATATACATCTCTGGCACCTGCTTTGAACAGTTGTTCCATTGCAAAGCCCATCTCTTCGCCCGTCATATCGTCGATGTTGCATTCAAGTTTTGTGATTTCCTGGCGTGGCGTCTCCGCTTCCCCAAAAAAGACACGGACGCAGTTCGCCCACTCAAAATCCTTTTTCCCCATGCCGTATCCCACACGGCTTGTGACCATCACCGGACGGTCTCCAAACATATTCACAAAGTGCTTAAGCAGTGCTGCACCGGTAGGCGTACAGAGTTCCCCCTGAATCCTTCCTCCATATGTCGGAATACCATTCAGAATCAATGCTGTTGCCGGTGCGGGAACCGGTAAAATGCCATGCATGCACCTGACCTGCCCGGATCCGACATGAACTGGTGAGCAGATGATATCTTGAGCTCCGATTTTATCCATCAGCAGACATACGCCAACCACATCCGCAATGGCATCCAGCGTTCCAACCTCATGGAAGTGGATTTCGTCAACCGGCCTTCCATGAACCTTGCTCTCTGCATCGGCAATCAGGTTGTAAACTGCCTTTGCATCCGCTTTCACCTTCTCGGAAAGTGCAAGTCCATCTATGATGGCATTGATGTCCGCCATCGCAGCATGATGGTGGTGATGACCATGATGATGGTCGTGATCATGGTCGTGATGGTGTTCATGCTCATGGTCGTTGTCATGATCATGATGGTGCTCATGCTCGTGGTCATGGTCGTGATCATGATGGTGCTCATGCTCGTGGTCGTGGTCGTGGTCATGGTCATCATCATGCTCATGGTGATGCTCGTGATCGTTGTGATGTTCATGAACATGGTCATGATCGTCATCATGATGATGCGCATGGGTGTGAACGTCCTCTGAGGTTTCCTCCTCCCCGTTTACAAGCACTTTCATGTGTGTCCCGGTAATCCCGCACTTTACAGCTGGTTCCGCCTCCACATGAAGGTTAGAAAGGCCAAGGCCGTTCATCTCATCAATGAATGCCTGTTTGTCATCCAGAAGTTCATACAATGCAGCCATCAGCATATCGCCTGCTGCTCCCATGTTGCATTCGAGGTACAGTGTTTTCATCCGTTTTGGTTCCTCCATTTTTGTTGGTCTTTATTTGTTCAGTGACAGTCCTGCCTGATCCATCGCCATAACCAGAATCGGAATCAGAATAATCTGCAGGATAATGCCCGGAATGGCATTCGTAAATGCACCAGCAAGAAAAATCGCCCATGTAAATGTGCTTCCGGATAAACCGGCAAGAATCACACGCACAGCGCCCCAGACAATGCGGCCACAGATCATGGCAATCAGCAGCACCGCATATGTCATCGCCTTTCCCTTGGGGAGACGCTGATAGCAAAAGCCTGCAACGCCCCCATACACTGCCAGTTCGAATGCCATGGCAACAGCCCCCGGAAACATGGCCGGCATACCGAAGAGAACGGACCTGAGCAGAGGTGCAATAAAGCCGACTGCAATCCCCCAGGGCCATCCGCACATAAACCCACACAACAGCGCCGGAATGTGCATGGGACAGAGCATTGCGCCAATCTCAGGAATCTGTCCCGTGACGAAGGGCAAAACAAGAGCAATGGCCAGGTACAGTGCAGCATAGGTCATTTTTCGAACCTGCAGATCCGTCATCCCGCGATTTCCATCTTTGCTCATGCTTTCTCCTGTTCCATCAGCTGCCGAATATGCTCGATTGCATCGTCAAGAATTGCACTGGATCCTTTGATCACCCCTGCAATATAGGTGTTGCAAAGATTCATTGGAATCAGAATGCGGTATGCATTGGCTGAGGCAACGGCATTTGCCATTGCCGGCGAAATCTCACCCATCATGGAGTCTGCCATGGCAATCCCGATGGGGCCGACAATAATATCTGCCGTTCGGCATGCAACAATCACCGCATTTTCTCCGGTTGCCAGTTGATTTGCACAGTTTGTCCCCAGCATGCACTGCGTCGCCAGGCTGTTGGTTCCAACGGCCAAAATCTCCGCCTCCGGACATGTTTTTCGGATGCTTTCAAGCAATCTGCTTCCAAGGCGGCCTCCCTGACCGTCTATGACAAGAATTTTCACCCTCATTCTCCTTTTCCAACATAATAGTATGTCCCCGTGGGAAGCATTCCCGTTGCCTCCTCACCAAGCATCTCAATCGCTCTGTCAATGTCCACATCCTCAAAAAGCGCTTCATTACCCGTTTTTGCGATCAGTAGCATCGCAGCAACCTGATAATACGCAGCATCCAGCAGCTCCTCGGAGAGGATCAGGATACAACCGTTCCTGACCGCATTGATATCGC
>JAFUZM010000043.1 GCA_017476605.1 Clostridia bacterium | reverse complement strand
TTGCATCTGCCAAAACTCTGGCGGGAAAAAGGACGCATTCTTGCCATTTTCAAGGCAGCTGCGCTGGTGATTCTCTCAAGCGCATGGTTTTTTGTGCCCATGATCACCTATATGCGCACCTCAATTTCCACCAGCGTGGTCCTGGATCCCTGGCAGCATGCGCTTTCCGTAGGTGGCCTTCTGGTGGGGTTTGCCGGCGGAACAGGAATTGAAAACGAATTTGAAAACTTTGCGTATAGCATCGGCGTCATACCGGGGCTTGCCATTATGGTAGGCGCGGCTCTTTGTCTCATTCATCTCTACAGCGAAAAGGAAAAGACCGGCGAGGATCGGCTCTGCCGGACACTTCTGCTTCTTGGCGGAATTGCACTGTTCTGCTCCACCTCACTTTTCCCCTGGGAGTTTGCTTCCACAGCAAGGAAGGAGCTGTCCTTTGTCTTTAAACAGATGCAGTTTCCATGGCGACTGGTTGGCGTTGCGGCACCGTGCCTTTCGTTTGCTGCAGCCTCTGCGGTCTGTCGGGGCAATGGAAAACAGATGAAGACAGCGGTAGTGATTTCGCTTATGATTCTGGGCGGAATCTATACCATGCAGCATACGGTGGAGGCAGGGCCTGTGCTTCCGGAGGACGGAATTGCAAGTACGCGTCTTGATCAGTTTGAGTACATGTATCCGTATACGGAAAAGGAAGCGCTGGAGACGGGCGATCTTGCGGTTCGCGGCCTTACGCCATATGAACTGACGGAATATCAGAAACACGGAACGGAAATGCGGTTTACGCTTGCAATTGAACCCGGCGAATACCTGGTTGAAGCTCCGCTTCTCTATTATCCCGGATATACGGTATGGAGCGATGCGGGTGAAATTGGGAAGGTGGACCGCGGGGCGAATAATGTCCTTCGTTTCCGGTTCCTGTCAGATGGGAACCAGGCGCATATCGGCATCGGCTTCAGAGAGCCGGTTGCCTGGCGGTGTGCGGAGATTGTTTCCGTCCTGGGGCTTCTGCTTCTTCTGTTTTGTGTGCGGAGGCGGGCAAAGTGAAGGACATTGTCCGGATATCGGTTCGCGGGGTCGTCGAGACGACGCTGTTTGAACCGGATATTCTGCCTGCTGCGGGCCAGATGGAGCGAATGCGCGAGGGCGCGGAGGCACATAAGGCCAGACAGGCCTTTGGGAAGACAGAAATAGAGGGATACGCTGCAGAGGTTCCGTTGAGTATTGACTATGAAACGGAACAGATCGTTCTTAGGATCAGCGGTCGGGCAGATGCGATCATCACCGGAGCAGATGGCATCATCATTGAGGAGATCAAGCTTGGAGTGCCGGGAAACGAACTTGTTCCTGCACATATGGCGCAGTGCACCATGTATGGGCATATTGTTGCCCAGGAAAAGGGTGCCGCCGAGATGACGATCCGGGTGATCTATGTCAGCACGGCGGGCGAGATTTTCATGACGTATGAGGAAACGCAGACGGCAAAGGTACTTGAGGAGCGCTTTCGGGAACTCTGTCTGCCGGCGGCCATATGGGCAGAGAAGGTCATGGGGAGGCAGCATTTGCGGGATGCCTCCATTGAAACGCTTGGCTTTCCATATCCTAGGCTGCGGGAGGGACAAAAGGCGTTCAGCACCGCTGTCTTTTCCGCAATAAAGAACCGTACGCGTCTCTTTGCACAGGCACCTACGGGTATCGGGAAGACAATGGCGGCCATCTATCCGGCGGTACATGCACTGCAGCAGGGCAAAACGGCCGCGATCCTGTTTCTGACGGCAAGAGGGACCGGACGGAGATCGGCCCTGATGGCTGCAGATGTTCTGGCGGAGGCAGGGGCAAAGCTGCTTGCTGTGGAGATTGTCGCAAAAGCGAAAGCCTGCCCCTTTGAGATGCAGGACTGCCGCCCTGAAACCTGTCGGTTTGCAGATGGATTTTACGTTCGGCTGAGAGATGCCCGGGAAGAGGTGATCCGCTCTGGCGGAGTCTGGGACTCGGTCTCCATTGCGGCGCTGGCGGAGCAGCATATGCTCTGTCCCTTTGAACTGTCTCTGGATCTGGCAGCATTCGCGGATCTTGTGATCTGCGATTACAACTATGTATATGATCCTGTCGTTTCCATTCAGGCGCTTATGAGCCGACGGGGCGGAGTCACGATTCTGGTGGATGAAGCGCATCGGCTGGCAGAGCGTGTGCGGGAGAATTATTCGGCACACCTGGGGCTTTCAGATATGATGGAGCTGCGAAGGGCCTATGGAAATGAGGTGGGCCGAAAAAGTGCCGGATACCTTGCCATGAGCGGGCTCATTGCCGTGATGCGACAGATTCGGGATCAGGAAGAGACAGACAAGACGGCGCTTTATGGGGCAGCACAGAAGGTACTCGAGCAGGTCGTGCTTGAGAATATGGAGCGAAAAGGCGCAGCCTCGGCGGATATCCTTGCTGCCATGATGGATTACTGCATGGCAGAGGAGCGCTTTTGCGAGCGGTATACGCGGCTTTATTCCGGCAGCGGAGATCATTTTGCGGTAGATCTGTTGCTCCTGGATGCGGCGCCGGAGATTCTGGCTGCATCAAAACTGGCACGGGGGACGGTGTATTTTTCTGCAACACTGGCGCCTCTTGAAGCGCAGATGCGGCTGCTTGGCAGCCTGCCGGGAGATCCGGCACTTATGCTGCCCTCACCGTTTTCGCCCTCAGCACTGCGGGTGGATGTCTGTCCGCTGGATGTTCGGTATCAGGCGAGAGAGCGGACAGCGGAGGAGCTGTATCAGCGGCTGCTTGCATTTACCCGGGAGCATCCCGGGAACACCATGATCTTTTTTCCGTCCTATGCCTACATGGATCAGATTCTTGAAAAGAGGGAGTCTGAGGACACCTTTGCCGGAAAACAGCTGCTGGTTGAAAAGCGTGGCATGACCGAGATGGAGAGAACGGAGATCCTGGGAAGGTTTGCGGAAGCGGAGGTTGTGCTGTTTTCGGTTCTGGGCGGATCGTTCTCCGAGGGAATTGACCTGCCCGGTGCGCTGCTATGCAATGTGGCCATTGTATCTACCGGACTTCCCACAAGGGATGCACGCTCTGAGGCGATGCAGGCCTATTTTGCCGGACTTGGTGAGGATGGCTATTTCTATACCATGACACTGCCGGGGATGATTCGGGTCATTCAGGCAGCCGGGCGGCTGATTCGCAGTGAGACGGATACCGGGCATCTTATGCTTATTGACCGCAGGTATCAGGATGCCGGCATCAGGCGATTGCTTGCGGATACCCTGATCGGTGCGGCAATGGCCCATGCTGAGCAGCAATAGGGCATGCCGGTTTGCTGTCAGCTGCAGGGACCAATAGCCTTAAAATCAACGAACGTGAATCTATCTGCAAAGGAGAATGGTTTTGAAAAGAAACGGATTTTTGCTTCTGCTATTCGTGCTGCTGTTTGTCTTAAGTACAGCTCTGGCAGAGATGGATTATACGACGCGCAACATCCACTTGTTCTATATGAAGGAGGCGGATACCGGATCGCTCACGGATGGAATGGGAGGAAGCGAGAACGCTGAACCCGGAAATGCCCCGGGGGAGGAGCGTCTTGACATTGCATCGCTTGCCGGACTTGAAGAGGCGGAAACCTGGTTAGCGGAAAGCGAAAGTGTCCCTGTGTGGCCACGTACCTTTACGGTGACGGTGGCGGGGGATACCACGCTGGGCTCGACAGATGACCTCAGGAAGCGGGCAGACAGCTTTGAAAATGTGGCTGCGGAACGGGGATATGCCTGGTTCTTCTCCGGACTGACCCCGCTGTTTGGAACAGATGATCTGACCCTCATCAATTTTGAGGGAACGCTGACAGAGGAGACCAAAAAGAAAGAGAAGAAATTCAATTTCAAGGGACCGGCAGAGTATACAGAGATCATCACGTCCGGGAGCGTGGAGGCGGTCAATGTGGCCAACAACCATACCCTTGACTATGGGGAACAGGGAAGAACGGATACCATCCGGAATCTTGAGAATGCCGGGATTATCGTCTCCGGAAACGGACAGCTGGGCATCTTTGAGAAAGACGGCGTCAAAGTGGGGATGACCGGATACTGCTTCCCGTATACCAATGGGAAGAAGGACATTACAAAGGACGTGAAGGCCCTGCGGGATGCCGGATGTCAGATCGTGATTGCAAGCTTCCACTGGGGAAGCGAATATCGGGATGACTTTACCGCGGAGCAGCGGAACATCGGGCAGGCAGCCATTCGTGCCGGCGCGGATATCGTCGTCGGGCATCACCCGCATGTCGTGCAGGGGATTGAGCTTTATCAGGATCACTACATTCTGTATTCCCTCGGAAATCTGGTGTTTGGCGGTAATGTGGATCCCAGTGATCGGGACAGCTATGCGGCACGCCTGACCTTTGTGGTGCATGAAACGTACACGGAGCCGCCGGTACTCAGCATTGTGCCACTGCGGCTCACGGCACTGGATAAGGGCACGGATTATCGGCCGATCCTTGCAGAGGGAGAGACTGCGGAGAAGATCCTATCGCGCATTCTTCGTCGCTCCTCAAAGATGCAGGACTTTGTCAATACGCCCTTTGAACAGTAAAGCGATGATTAAAAATAAAAGAAGGATTTGGCCATGGCTTCACATTTTGCTTTGTTTGTCGATATTGAAAACTGCGGCGGAAAGAAGAGCGTGCTCCTTGATGTCATTGAGCGCGTAAAGATCCGCGGGGATATCCTGATTGGGAAAGCCTATGGATATACGGACAGCTTTTCCGAGCTCAAGGAGATTCTGCTTTCCAATACTTTTGCGGTGGTGCCCTCGCTGAGGTACGGACACAGCCAGAAAAACAGCATGGACATCCAGCTGGTCATTGATGCGATGGACGTGGCGTATACCAATCCGCTGATTGACAGCTTCTGCATCGTGTCCGGCGACAGTGACTATGTGCCGCTGGTGGGAAAGCTTAAGAGCATGGGAAAAATGGTACTGGGCATATCCCGAAGCGAGGTGGCGTCCAATGTGTTCATGAGCGCCTGCAGCGAATTCCAGTTTCTTGAAAGCGTCGCCGCAAAGAAGGCACGGACACCGGAGAAGGACAGTGGGGATGCGCTGTCGCTGTCGGACATCAATGATCTCATTGTGGCCATCCTCAAGGATTCGGATGGCGGGGAAAAGCTGGCGTCCGAAACCAAGAATACACTGCTCCGTCTGAGACCGAACTTCTCCGAGAAGAGCGTCGGATTTTCGACGTTCGGGAAGCTGCTGGCAGAGCTTTCCAGCCGGTTTGGGTCCTTTACCGTGACCAATGAACAGTTCAATGTGATCCTCAGTCTGACTCAGTCGACGAAACGGGAGAAGGAACAGATCACAAAAGAAAATTACCTGCGCATCTTTAAACGCATTCTGGATGACTACAAGAGTGATGGATTCATGCGTGTCAATCCGTCCGTTCTCAAGGCGGCAGCTCTTGAGGAGTATCCGGACTTTACGGAGCGGCAGACGGGTCACAGGCGGTTTTCGGATATTCTGAGGGAGCTCGAAAAGAAGAAGCTGCTGGAGCTTGAGGTGGATGAGAGCGGCAATATGCTGGCGAGGATCATATGAGGCAACGGATACTACTGCTATGTCTGCTGCTGTGTGCAATTGTGCATATTGG
>JAFUZM010000289.1 GCA_017476605.1 Clostridia bacterium | reverse complement strand
CCTGCCAACTACGCACACGGAATCGGCACTCCTGCCAGTTCAAAATAATGTTCACCCCACTTACACAGCGCATCCACGATGGGCACAAGCGTTTGACCCGTTTCTGTCAGGGAATACTCTGTTTTGGGCGGCACAACGGGATAGAGAGTACGATTAATCACACCATCTTCCTCCAATTCCTTGAGCTGCTTGCTGAGCATCCTTGGCGTTGCCTGGGGGACGGCACGTGCAATCTCATTGTAGCGCTTCGTGCCATGCATCAGCTCATAAACGATCAATGCCTTGTATTTCCCTCCTACCACATCCATGGCTGCTTCTACCGGGCAATGATATCCTTTCACCTTCTCAATATTCATACGGGCTCTCCTTAACTATACTTTTGGATAGTATATCACAAAAAAGTGCGTTCTTGTGAATTTTATATTTTCAAATATAATTATAAGCGCGAGAGACGAATAGCGTCAATTGGAAAAATCACAAGGAGGAGTTTTATCATGGAGAAGATCAAAGTGGCTGATTATGAAGCAGTGCTTGCGACCATCAGCAAATACACCGAAGCCTGTACGGAAGGCAAAAGCGACATCATGAAGCCCGCATTCACTGACAATGCCCTGATGTACGGCTACCTGAATGGTGAATACTATCATGGTTCAATTGAAGCACTGTACGCCGCTGTGGACGCCTTTGGCTCGGCTCCTGAAACCCTGGCTCGGGTGGATGTGCTGAACATTGAGGGCACCGCCGCGGTTGTTCGCGTGACTCTTGAAAACTGGCACGGCCTTTCCTTTACCGATTTCCACAGTCTGATTAAGGAAGATGGTCAGTGGAAAATCCTTGCAAAGGTCTTTCACCAGTATCTGTGAGGTGTGAACACATGAATTTTCTTGATCTGGCTGCTCAGCGATATTCTGTACGCTCCTATTCAAGCCAGCCTGTAGAGCAGGAAAAGATTGATCTGATTCTGAAAGCAGCACAGTTGGCCCCAACAGCGGTCAACTATCAGCCAGAGATGATCTACGTACTCAAAAGTCCCGAAGCCATTGACAAAATCAGCCGGATATGCCGATGCATCTACGGAGCGCCGCTGGTATTTCTGATCTGCAGCGATGAACGTCGTACCTGGAAAAGTCAGACGGAACCCGGATATAGTGCCGGAGAGATGGACTGCAGCATCGTCTGTACACACATGATGCTGGAAGCCTGGGAACAGGGACTGGGATCCGTGTGGGTTCGCCTGTTTGATGTAGCCGAGGTTGCGAGTGCGTTTGGCCTGCCTCCTTATATAAAACCGATTTGTCTGCTGCCCGTGGGCTATGCTGCGCCTGGTGCAAAGCCTTATGCACCATGGCACAACGTGTACCGTCCCATCACAGATTTCACAAAGGAGCTGTAACCATGAGTGATCTGAGAAACGTCCCCGGCATCGGTCCAAAGAAAGAAAAGGCCCTGATCGCACTAGGCTATGATTCGCTGGAAGCGCTGAAGGAGGCTGACCCGAACGAACTCTACGTAAAGGCCTGTCTGTATCAGAACGAGCAGCTTGACAAATGCGTGCTGTACGCCTTCCGCTGCGCGGTCGCTTACGCCAATGATCCGAGTCCCGATCCCAGCAAATACCGCTGGTGGCTTTTCTGTGATAAAGATACGTGAAAACAGAAGGAGCACGCAGACATGAACAAAAAAATCGTCATTTTAAATGGAAGCCCCAGAAAAAACGGCAACACTTCTGCGCTGACTGGCGAGTTCAAAAAGGGCGCAGAATCTGCCGGTAACCAGGTAACCGAATTTTTCCTTGGGAGCATGAAGATTAACGGATGCCTCGGTTGCTGGCATGGTGGAAAGAAGGCAGACTGTCCCTGTGTTCAAAGCGATGACATGGCACAAATCTATCCTGCCTATCGGGAAGCAGACATCGTGGTTCTGGCATCTCCGCTTTATTATTGGTTCATTTCCGGCCAGCTGAAAACAGCTTTCGATCGGCTGTTTGCCATCGCAGAGTGTGATCCCGATTATCGAAATCCCAAAAAGCAAAGCATCCTGATCATGTCCGCGGAAGGTGCGGGCTTTGAGGAAAGCGAACATTGGTACGATCACCTTGAGAAACACATCGGGTGGAAAAGTCTTGGCAAAATCCTCTGTGGATATGTCACCCAGCCCGGTGATATTGCAGGAAAACCCGAATTACAGCAGGCATACAATTTAGGAAAATCCATATAAACAACACCATTTGTGCGATAAGCACAGGAAAAAAGGAGACAAAAACATGAGGAAAGACCTTGGCGTACACCCTTACCTGTATCCCATGCCCACCTACATGATCGGCACCTATAATGAGGATGGCACTGTAGATGAAATGATGATGGCCTGGGGCGGCATCTGTGCGGAAAACATGGTGGCATTGAATCTTGAAGCCGACCATAAGACCGTCGCAAACCTCAAGGCACGCGGCGCGTTCACTCTGGCTGTTCCAGGCATAGACACCATCAAAGAATCCGATTTCTTTGGCATTGCCACCTCAAATAAGATGGCGGATAAATTTGAACGCAGCGGCCTGCACGCCGTGAAAAGCGAGCGTGTGGATGCACCTGTCGTCATCGAGTATCCACTGACGCTGGAATGCAAAGTGATGGAATTCCAGGATCAGCCCTATGGTCTGCGCGTGCTGGGTGAAATCGTAAATGTACTGGCCGATGAAAAGGTACTGGATGAAAAGGGCAAAATTGACGCTGCCAAGCTGAACGCCTTTGCCTTTGACCAGATGAGAAACGGATACTATGCTTTGGGTGACCTAGTTAGAAAGGCCTGGAACGCCGGCGCTGCGCTGATGAAGAAAGAATAAACAGCATAGACTGTTTATATTAAGAAAATGAAAGAGGGAACACACATGAAGAACTATTTTGCTTTGCTTCTGGCCCTGTGCCTGATGCTGCCCGCCTTTGTCCTGGCGGATGGAATGAAGGATGGAACCTATGAGGGCTCTGCCAACGGCCATAATGGTCCTATTCAGGTGCAGGTCGAGATCGCAGAAAACGCAATCAAATCAATTGCCGTAACTTCTCATAAGGAAACGCCCATGATTTCTGATCTTGCGCTAACACAGATTCCGGAAGAAGTGGTGCGCTATCAGTCCCTGGCCGTCGATTCCATCTCCGGCGCAACCTTTACTTCAATGGCGGTTAAAAACGCCATCGCGGACGCCGTCACTCAGGCGGGCGGCGACAGCGCTGCGCTGCGCAAAGTGGCAGTAGAGCGTCCTGATGTTGTAAATCAGGACATGGATACACAGATTCTTATCGTCGGAGGCGGCATGGCAGGCCTTTCCGCTGCGGTAACCGTCGGAGAAAAAGGTGCGGATGTTATCCTGATCGAAAAGCTGAATGTACTGGGTGGTACACTGGACGTAGCGGCAGGCTATCTGCTGACCGTCAATTCCGAGACCAATGATCCGTCAATCAACGACGATCTGGATCATGTTATGGCTTTCTATCGGGAACAGCTTGCCGATTCTGAGAAGCAGCCCGATTTTGACTTCACAGAAAATCTTATTGCACAGACAGGTGCTACGATCGACTATCTGACTTCTCTTGGCTTTGAAAGCGTTTGTGTCGATCTGGGCAACTATCCCTGCAGTATTTATAACGTTGGTTATGATTTCGCGGATAAGCTGGTGAAGAAAGCTCAGGATGAGGGTGTGCAGATCCTGACCGGCACAAAGGCTGAGCGCATCTTAATGGATAACAGCGCCGCTGTCGGCGTTGAAGTGTCCAATCGATATGGAACCTTTACCATCCACGCGGATAAAATCATCTTTGCCACAGGCGGTGCCAACTGGTCTGCCGATCTCAAGGCATCTGAGCCGAACCTGAAAACTGTTGATCTGAATGAAAAATCCGGTATCGGAAGCACGGGTGAAGGCATGCGGATGCTCGCTGATATCGGCGCAAAGATGAGTGACAGCCTGTATGTTAAATCCTCGCAGTATGATTTTGCGCCAGCTTTCGGATGGAATACTTCGTCCATGCCGAGCGTAAGCGAAAATACTCCGGTTGTGGATGGCTCCAATACCCCCGCTGCACAGCAGACAATGCTTGTAGACAGCGAAGGGTTGCGCTTTACAAGTGAAGCCCGCGCTGCGGACACGATCATTAATAAGAAGATGATTGATCATGGCTCTCCTGCTTATTGGACGATCCTGGATGCCAAGAATGCGATTGGTGTCGATCCCTACTTTATTAATACCGTGGCTGAAATGAGTGCAGACAACAATCCAAAAGTAGCCGTATACGGCGAAACCATCGAGGCGCTCGCGGAAAACATGGGCGTTCCCGCTGACCACCTCCGCAAGACCTTCGACGAATACCAGGCCGCCTGCAAATCCGGAGAAGATCCCTTTGGAAAAGCCGCAGAATACCTTATTCCCTATGCTGAAGATGGCGGATATTATGCCGTTTACCGTCGTCCCGGGTCCTGGGGAACGATTGGCGGCGCAATTGTCGATGGACAGCAGCATGTAATGGATACGGAAGGAAATCCCATTCAGAATCTCTTTGCTGCAGGTGAGGTTGCTACAGCACAGCTCTTTGGAGATTACTATTTCGGAAGCTTCTCTCTTGGCCTGTACACAACTGCCGGCAGGATTGCCGCGGAAACCGCTGTGGCAGAAATCAACGCAAAGTAAGCAACACCAATATTCAACTTGATGGCACAAGCCCCAGTCATAAACAACTGGGGCTTGTGCTTTTTGCTTAGGAAGCTTTTTCTTCTCATGTGGCAATTTGACTTCAGCCGAAGCTGTTTTTCAAGGCGCTGCTGAACATGAAAAAACTGCCAACGGGGAATCGCCCCATTAGCAGGTTTGAATTTATGGCATCTTTTCGATTAGAAATGCTTCTGTCCCGGGAAACAATACTGATTTTGCAATGACCAACCGCCTTTGCTTGAAAAATACTGTTATTCACTTTCAGCAACCGATCAGATGACACCACAAAGAAAAACGGAAGGTCAGATATACCACACCGGGATCTGGAACAGATTGTCTCTGAGCATCCCGGGAGCAGGACAAGTACATATGATGGCCCCGGTACCGCGTTTCTTTTCGCTTACTTTATCAAGAATGGGAAAAGCAGCAGCTTCATCGGCGCTAACGCTTGTTCCTTGTTGAATCTCAACAGGATAAAGAATCCCGTTTTCTTCAATGATCAGATCAATCTCACTTTCAACTTCGACGATTTCTCCATTCTTTTTGGCCTTCTTCCTGTCACGTCCCCTGTAATAGGAAACACAATAGCGATAATCAATTCCTCTGTTTGAATAGGATTTCAGAATCTCTGAGATAACAAAGGTTTCAAAGAATGCGCCGCTCATAGCACCATTTGCCAGTGTATCCGTAGTAAGCCAGCGAGTAAGATAAGCGGCAAGGCCAGTATCGCGGAAATATATCTTAGGCGTCTTGATCGCACGGTTCAGCGTGCTGGGTGTGTAGGCTTCCAACAGATACACAATTCCAGAAGCTTCCAGTATGGACATCCATGCTTCTACCGTAGATTGATCTTTGCCAACCTCGTCTGCGATATTGCTGTAATTAACCATCTGTCCGGTTCGTGCAGCAACAGCAACCATGAAACGTCGGAAGTCATTCAAATTCTGTACGACTGTCAATTGGCGCACATCTCTCTCCAGATATGTTTTCACATAGCTGGAAAAAAACATGCCCCATTCCATCTCAGGATCCTGTAGTGCAGGATAGCCACCTCGATGAATCCTTTCCCAGATATTTGGTGGTACTGTGACGTTTGGATTGCGCTGCCTGATGTAGTCCATGGTTGGGACAAAGGGCATTGCGAAGCTGTCTTGATTGATCTCGCGCTGAGACAAGGGAGAAAGTTCGATAATTCCAATCCTTCCCGCAAGCGATTCAGTGGCTTTCTCCATCAATTCAAGAGGTTGCGAACCGGACAGGCAAAACTGAGCTTTCTCCCCTGACGCATCGCAGGCGATTTTGATGTATCGGAACAGATCCGGAGCTCTCTGAACTTCATCATAGATGACAGGCGGTGGGTTGAGCATCATGAACATATTTGGATTGTTGTTTGCTTGATCCTCGATAAACGGATCATCAATGAGAACATATTTTTTGTCAGGGAATAGTTCTCTGATCATTTTTGTTTTCCCGGTTTGCCTGGCCCCTGTAATAAGAATGCTCTTAAAGGTTTTGTCAGAATGCAAAACAATATCTTCAATAGCTCGTTTAATATACTCCACACCAAGCCCTCCTTTTCGACAAATCTGGGATCGAATCCCGGATTTGCCATCATTATGAGGTCAAGGCCAAAAGGTATGGCCTTGTTTATGTGCAAGGTTTTTAAGCCCTGAACAATGGCTAACTCACATAGCCAGGCCCTCATAGAGGCTGCGTTTTCTTGTATTTATTAAGCTCTCATCGGGATGACGGAAAATAATGGGTCTTGACAAAATGTCACAGTTTTCCGTCATAAACACCCCTGGAAAAGCTTTTCGACCGATGTTTGCACTGCCGTTGATGTCAGCATTGACTATCCTTCGATCCTTTACATGATATAACCGTCTGTCCCGCCAGCCAGAAAAAGTATACGTAT
>JAFUZM010000288.1 GCA_017476605.1 Clostridia bacterium | reverse complement strand
TTGGCGTCCTCATTTATGAACTCTTTGGGCCTCTCCTTACCCGGAATGCCCTTCGGGATGCCGGCGAAATCGCCCCGATCCCGGATCACAAAAAAGACCATCAGCGTTTCCAGACAAACGCACAGTAACCGTCGAATCGAGGTCGGATCATGAAGCTGCTATCTGTTGCCATTCCCTGTTACAATTCCGAAGCCTATATGGCACATGCCATTGAAAGTCTGCTCCCCGGCGGAGACGAAATTGAAATCCTCATTGTCAATGATGGTTCCAAGGATCATACCGCTGAGATTGCGGATGAGTATGCAAAGAAATACCCGGGAATCATCCGTGCCGTTCACAAAGAGAACGGCGGTCACGGAGATGCTGTCATGTGGGGTCTCAACGCTGCAAGTGGCCTGTATTTTCGTGTGGTTGATTCAGATGACTGGGTGGATTCGGATGTCCTTCTCCATCTCATGAACGAGCTCAGGCAGCATAAGGCCGATCCAGATCCCATTGATCTTTTCATTACGGATTATCTTTATGATAAGACAGATGCCGTCAAGAAACACACCATCAGCTATCAGAATGTCCTTCCCCAGGGGCGGGCATTCTCCTGGGCAGAGACCGGCTCCCTGCACGTCGGTCAATACATCCTCATGCATGCTGCCACCTATCGGCGGCAGCTCCTCCTTGACAGCGGCCTGCAGCTTCCAAAGCATACCTTCTACGTAGACAATCTCTACGTCTATATCCCTATGCTCCACGTCCACAGGATGATGTATCTTCATGAGACCCTGTACCATTACTACATTGGCCGAGAAGACCAGTCCGTACATGAAAATGTCATGATCCATCGGATCGACCAGCAGCTGCTGGTCAACCGCTTAATGGTCACCTCTCTTGACGTTCTAAGCATTCCGGAGCCCCATCAGCAACGGTATATGTACAGCTATCTTGAAATCATTACTGCCATATCCTCCATTATGCTGATCCTCTCCGGAACCCAGGAAAACCTTAACAAACGCGATCAGCTATGGGACTTTATCAAGGAACAGAATCCAGCTCTTTACAAAAAACTCAGTCATGGACTTCTTGGACGTGCTGTCCGTGTTCGAACCGGCTTTGGAAGAGCCATCGCCAAATGCATTTACCGTCTGGCAGACAAGATTGTCGGATTTAACTGATTCCACTTCCTTTATGTTCCATGATGTCTCCCGTTTTTCACACCGCAGGCTTTGATTCCAGGAAGTCGTCCTGATTCCTCCGAATTTAGCGCATTCCACCTGCCAGAAGTCCTTATAGCACCAGCCATACGGAAGTATCTGATTTTCGGCTTGTGGATGCATCGTTTCTTTCCATCTGCAGATTGATCTCATGGGAGCATTCGTTCTCACGCAAAATCCCCCGTAAATATATTTTTTTGCAATTCTGGGGAAATAGCGATTGACTTAGTTTTCTCATCATGCTAAGCTATATTCGCTTATTTCCCCAGAATTGCTTTTTCTATCCATTAGCGGGGAAATAGAAAGGAAATGAGAGTATGATTGGAAGAAAGGCTGAGCAAGAGGAACTGCTGCGCCGATACAGGAAAAATAAGGCTGAGTTTATCGCCGTTTATGGACGAAGGCGTGTCGGAAAAACAACTCTGATTGCCGAGACCTTTCATGGTCAGTTCGCGTTCCATCATGCAGGCCTGAGTCCAATAGAAAAGGAACAGGAAGAAAAGCCACAAGCTCAGACGTATAGCGAGGTCAAAAGGCAACTGAAGCATTTTTATCATGCGCTGATCAGCTTTGGTCTGCATGATGCCGCTGAGCCTTCCAGCTGGCTGGATGCATTCTATCTTCTTGAAGAGCTTCTAAAGGAAAAGGATGATGGATCCAGACAGGTGGTCTTTCTGGATGAACTTCCCTGGTTGGATACGCCTCGCTCCGGCTTCGTAACTGCACTGGAAGGATTTTGGAACAGCTGGGGCTGTCTTCGGAAAAACCTGATGCTGATCGTATGCGGAAGTGCCAGTTCATGGATGATGGACAAGCTGATCAACAATCATGGTGGACTGTACAACCGTGTAACATGTGAAATCCGACTGGCGCCCTTTTCGCTCTATGAATGCAGGCAGTTTTTGCTTGATAACGGCATGAATCTGACTCCCTACGACCTTGCTGAGTGTTATATGATTTTGGGCGGCATTCCTTTCTATCTGGATGCCCTTGATGAGAGGCTGAGCCTTGCACAGAATATAGATCGGCTTTTCTTTGATCAAAACGCAATATTCCGGGATGAATTTGATCGTCTCTTCAATTCCATCTTCGTGAACCCGGAGATGATGAAACGTATCGTGACATTGCTGAATCGTCGCAGAGGCGGATATACGCGAAAAGAGATCAGCGAATTAACCGGCTTGTCCGGAAAAACGTTGACCTCATGTATGAAAGCATTGGTCTCAAGTGATTTTGTCCAGTATTATGTTCCGTTCCTCGAAGGAAAAAGAGAAGCAAAATATCGATTAATTGATCCCTTCTGCCAGTTTTTCCTCCGCTTTGTTGAGGACCAGCAAAAGGAAGATGAGCATTTCTGGGTCAACCATCAGGCCAGTCAGTCAATCACCACCTGGCGTGGGCTTGCATTTGAGAATGTCTGCTTTTTCCATATCCCGCAGATCAAACGTGCCCTGGGCATCGCCGGCGTACGTTCCACTCACTCCGCCTGGATTCTTCGTGATGAAACAGAAAGTGCGCAAATTGATTTACTGATCGAACGCGATGACCGTGTCATCAACGCCTGCGAAATCAAATTCTATAGTGATGAGTTTGTCGTCGATAAGACATATTATCGCAAGCTTCTCAGCAGGCAGGGAATGCTTGTGGAAAGGATCTCTCCCAAAGTATCTGTTCACCAGACGCTCATCTCCACATATGGTCTAAAAAGAAATGAATACAGCGGAATTTTCACACAGGTGATTACTCTGGATGATCTGTTCCACGAATGATGATGCAAAAAAAATATGGAGAAACTAGCTGCTCATCCGTTTACTTTCTCCGTCCCGGAATTATTACTTTGTAATAATTCTACAGCCATATTCCTGTTTCCTGCATGCGGGAAACAAATGTTTTATTTAGCGCGGTAGCGTGCTAAAGTGTATGGTGAAATAAATATGAGAAGCATTGCTGCTCCCCCCAGTTCTCTTTATCACCTAATCCTTGTAAAATCCTGTGTCTGTATCTCTTGACCACATTTCATACATCTCCATGTAGTGTTGCTTGATATATCGTTGAATGATTCGAACTTGTCGATCAGTTAATTGCCCTTTGTGTTGAACATACGTGCTTCCATCACTGTATACGAAGAATTTGGCTGAACCTGCTTCTGTTAACCTTCTATCACTAGCATGTGCATGCATGCTCTCAATAATGCAGTGTTTCGTATAGTACAGATAGTTATCCGCTACCTTGAATGGAGAGTATTTAGGCATCTGCTTCCTCCATGAATTGTGAGTCTGATTCCCATATCTTCAGAACAATAGCCTGCTCGATTTCATCCATACTGGATTCAAGCATTTTTCCCTCAGGACTGATATACATCGCACTTTCCGGATGATAAAGGTTCAATACCGCAATATTTCCGTTCTTTTTTGTAAATGCATAACCACGGACAATCATATCCGCATTATCGGCTATTTCCTGCAATTTCTCCTCGGGCATACTTGATTTCAACCTCCTTGATTGGGTCTAAAAACCGATCGGCATCAATGTATAGATTATCAAGAATAGGGAGCAGGTCGATATAGTCCTCGACCTCCTGATCTGATTGGCTCATCGTTTTGCACATCACAACCAGATATCCATGATCCCACTCAAGAATTCTGGTATAGCAGTCCAGATTCTTTCCTGTATAAAAAGAAATACGCCTGTCGCCAAATACAAATAATGTGTATTCCCCATTACTGCTCAGAACAGCAGTAGCATTATCCGCCTTCAATTCATACGTTTCCTGAACATCACTTGTCAACCATGCTCCCTCCTTCCTCTTGGATTCAGCTTTATTATACCTCTTACAGCCAACATTTTCAACGGCTTTAATGTCTACTATCTGATCCCCTATCAAGATCTCGATAGGCACATTGTGTTCAAAAGTTGCTACGGTCTGCTACAAAAGCTTTGGCTATCGCTCTGGTGATATTTTCTTGAAATTGCTTCCTGATTGCTTGACCTTTATATCATCATAGTGATATATCAAGGACGAATGGAGGGCTGTGCAATGAACAACCTTATTACCGTTTATCACGGATCAAAGCAGATCGTAGAAGTTTCCACCTTC
>JAFUZM010000287.1 GCA_017476605.1 Clostridia bacterium | reverse complement strand
CATCATGAGCTCCTACAATATGGTCAACGGCGTTTATGCCAATGAAAATGCCCATCTTCTGCAGGAAATCCTCCGGGATACCTGGGGCTTTGACGGCTTTGTCGTCTCCGACTGGGGCGCCTGCAATGACTTTGTCGACGGTGTACGGGCAGGCTCTCACCTTGAAATGCCCAGCACCGGCGGCGACAGCCCGCGGCAGCTCATGCAGGCGGTATATGAGGGTCGCATCAGTGAGGATGAGGTCAACCGGCGGGTCGATGAACTCCTTGACGTCATCCTTCTGACTCGCACCGCCGTCAACAAGCTGAAGGGCAAGCCCTTTGACAAAGAGGCCCATCATCTCTTTGCCCAGCGCTGCAGTGAGGAATCCATCGTCCTGCTTAAGAATCAGGACAATATCCTGCCTCTCAAAAAGGGCGCAAAGGTCGCCGTCATCGGTGAGTTCGCACAGAAAGCCAGATATCAGGGCGCCGGCTCCTCCGTGGTCAACTGCACCAAGCTCGACAATACCATGGATGTGATCGGCAATTTCGATCTTGATGTCGTCGGATTCGCCCCGGCCTATCCGCGGCACGGCGACACGGATCCCGCCATGATTGAAACAGCCACCGAGCTTGCCAAAAAAGCCGATTATGTGCTCATGTACCTGGGCCTTGATGAGATTGCCGAATCCGAGGGTCTTGACCGGAGCACCCTTGCCCTTCCGGAATGCCAGACAGCCGCACTTAAGGCAGTGTCTGCGGTCAATAAGAAGATCATCCTGGTCCTCTCGGCGGGCTCTGCCATTGAGATGCCCTGGATTGACCAGTGTGCCGCCATTGTCCACGGCTATCTCTGCGGCCAGGCCGGCGCCAGCGCCGTCCTAAAGGTCCTCCTGGGCGACGTCAATCCCTCCGGCAAGCTGAGCGAAAGCTATCCCGTAAAATACGAGGACTGCTCCACCGCCCCCTATTTCCCCGGCAAGGAGCGGAATGTGGAATATCGTGAGGGCCTTTATGTCGGCTATCGCTACTACGAGACCGCCAAGGTGCCCGTCACCTTCCCCTTCGGTTTCGGCCTTTCCTATACCACCTTTGCCTACAGCGACCTCAAGGTCAGCGAAAACGCGGCCACCTTTACCATCACCAATACCGGTGACCGGGATGGTGCCGAGATTGCGCAGCTCTATGTGCATGCGAAGGCGCCCAGCATCTATCGCCCCGTCAAGGAGCTGAAAGGCTTTACCAAGGTCCGCCTCAAGGCCGGTGAATCAAAGACCGTGACGATCCCCCTTGACGACAAGGCGTTCCGTTACTTTAACTGCGTGACAAACAAATTCGAAATTGATGGCGGGGAATACGACATCCTGATCGGCGCCTCCGTCTCCGACATCCGGCTCTCTGCCCCGCTCACAGTCAGGGGCACGAACGCCCCGGCCTGCGAGGATCCCAAAAAGCTGCCCAGTTATTACGGCGGGAACATCAAGGCCGTGTCCGATGCCGAATTTGAAGCGCTTCTCGGACACGAAATCCCGGATGGCAAATGGAGCGGCACCATTCAGCCCAATGACGCCATTGCCCAGCTGTACTATGCCAAGAGTCTCAAGGCCCGGATTGTCTGGAAGATTCTTGACGGCAAGCTGCAAAAATCCATTGATCGGGGCGAACCCGATCTCAATACCATCTTCATCTATAACATGCCGATTCGTGCCATCGGAAAGATGACCGGAGGCATGGTCAGCCAGGAGATGTGCGACGGCATCCTTGACATTGTCAACGGACATGCCATTGGCCTGTTCAAGGGCCTTGGAAAACTCATCAGCGGCTACTTCAAACAGCAGAAAGTCGCAAAACAAGCCAAAGCATTGGAGTGAACAATCTTGAAATTCTGGAACGATTTTGTCGCAAATCACCCAAAGGCCGCCAAGTGGATCCGGGAGGGCGGACTCTTTGTCATCGTCAGCAACCTGATCACGGTTCTCAAATACCTGATCCTCCAGTTCCTTCCCGGAATGCTCACCAACCTGCCCGAGACCGACTTCGGATGGCCGGGCATCACCATGACCCTCTTCGGCGAGACCTTCAAATGGAATATCCTCGGCTATGATGCCGCGCACGGCGGACTGCGTTACTTTGTTGCCTACATGATCGCCATGTTCCTGGGTGAGTGCATCAACTTCCCCATCCAGCGCAACGTCGTGTTCCGCAGCAAGGGAAACATCTGGTACCAGATTCTCTGGTACTTCCTTGCCTTCATCGTAATCACCTGCATCGTCAATTCCATCAACTGCATCTGGGTTGCCGTTGCCGGCCGGTTTGTCCCGGACTTCATCTACAACATCGGAACCACGGTTCTGAACGGCGGCGTCTCCATGGTGATCTTCTTCTTTGTCAATAAGATCATTTTCCCTGAAGGCGAGCCCAAAAAAGCATAATAAAAATGGGGAAGCCTTGCCTTGGCAAGGCTTCCCTTTTTCCCGGAGGTATTCCCATGCGCTTTAACGACGCCCTGATTGAGGAGATCAACGACTGCCATCCCACGCCCGGAACCTGCGCGTTCTGGTGGCTCGGCCAAATGTCCTTCATCGTCAAAACCGCCACAAAAACCCTTTACTTTGATCCCTATCTGACCGACGAGGAGCGCCGCCTCTTCCCCTCCCCGCTCCGCGCTGCACTCATTGACCATGCGGATTTCGTTTTCGGTTCCCATGATCACACCGATCATATCGACGATGCCACCTGGAAGGCCATTGCCACCGCTTCCCCGAGGGCCACATTTGTGCTTCCCTCCGGGCTTGCAGGCCCCGTTTCCCGGCGCCTGAGCCTTCCTGAAAGCCGCATGCTCCCCCTTGCGGCAGATGCCACGGTCTCCCTGGATGGTCTCACCATTCATGCCATTCCGGCTGCCCATGAGCAGCTCAATGACCGCAATGAAAATGCCATTTTTGTGGTCAGTGGAGACGGCATTACCCTCTGTCATACCGGCGACACCTGCCTCTATGAAGGCCTCATTCCCCGGCTTCTGGCCTGTGGCCCCATTGACATATGCATGCTCCCCATCAACGGACGGGACGCCAGACGTCTAAGGCGAAACTGCATTGGGAACATGACCTATCAGGAGGCGGTGGACCTCACCGGTGCCCTGCATCCGCGCCTTGTCATCCCGGGACACTACGACATGTTTCCTGACAACACCGAAAATCCCATGCTCTTTGCCTCCTATCTCGAAATCAAATACCCGGATCAGGATTTCTGGATCGGCCCTCACGCCAGGAAAATCCTCTTCCCCTATTGAAAAACGGCACCGCCAATGCCTATCCATTGGCGGTGTCCGTTTCTATTTCCCGATCTTCGGGTAAAGAATCGTCTGAAATCTCTGCACCAGTTCCCTTCGTGACTTGCATTCCGTCTTCTGGAGCAGATTGTGGACGTGAAACTTGATCGTGCTCTCCGAGACAAACAGTGCCTCCGCGATTTCCACATTGGTTTTCTCCGCCAGCAGCAGCCTGAGGACATCCTTTTCCCGGGAGGAAAGATCATGCCGGATGGAAAACTCTTCAAAGATTTCCTTTTCGCTCCTCTCCTGTGCCTTTTGCGGATAATAAAGGAGGAGAAACAGGCGGAAAAAGAGGAACAGCGTCACGAGGAAAAGGCCCAGCGTCAGGAAGATCAGTACCATTGTCCTCCCGCTCAGCCCGATACAGATGGCAGTCCCCAGTGCATCCCCGACCCGCCCGGCGGCAAGCCCCAGCGGCGCAAACGCCATCACTTTTTTCTGCTTTGCCAGATCAATGGTCAGTGCAACGCGATACACGGACACAAAGCCAAAGAACAGATAGTCAATCCCCCACAGCACCAGGTGGATGACGTTTTCCCCTGCCATGGCAAACATCACAAAGGGAATGACCAGAGAGGACACCGCGCAGATCGCTCCGTATTTTTTGTCCTGCATATACACATATCCGGCGATCACAAGACCGATGGCATAAAAGATTCTGGAGAATTCTACGCTTGTCCCGCTGCCGATATCAGCGGAGGGGAAGCTGAATCCCATATTCTTGACAAGACTGATCAGGCACAGCACCAGCAGAGAAAGCATCCAGAGCGACAGCGTTTCCGGATCCTGAGAAAAGAAGTGCACCCGCTTCACCTTTTCCCCCGGGCTTTCCGCATCCCCGCTTTCAGTTCCCTCCATGGCAGCGCCCTCTGCCGGTTTACCGGGCCCATCTGCACCGCTCCTGCCCAGAAGCATCCCAATGCCCCGCAATGTTTCCCCCGTCTCCGGGCGAAACAGCAGGATGGCAACGTATATGGCAAGCACTGCCAGCAGGAGATAGACAAACGCAACGGCACCGTTTTTAAGAAAGCTTCCTTTCCCGGGCAGTGACAGAAGCCACAGCGCGATGATGGAAATCGCGTATCCACCACCAAAGACAAGGCCGTGCACCGATCCCTCCGTCCTTGCTGCTGCAAGCAGATAAAAGCCGGAAATGAGTCCCATCAGGACGTTCATGATCATGCCACAGAAGATAACGGCAACGACGGACTGGCTCATCCGGGCAAACAGAAATTCAATAAAGCAGCCTGCAATGGCGCCAAGTACCGGGCGAATCGTCACCTTTCGTCCCTGCAAAATGCCTGAAATTCCCACGCCAACTGCCTGCATCAGGTACCCAAAAACCATGGTTGTGATATCCGACTGAACCGGCTCCATCATGGTCAGAAGATGATATTCCCAGGACAGCCATGCACCGGATGTCAATGTAAAACAAATGGCAATCCACAGTGCGCACAGCACCGACTGTCGCCGAATCCACTGAATGATCTTTTCCATGATGTTCACCCCATTTCCTCATTGTGCTTATTATATCGGAACGGACCTGTCCGTTCAAGGCCAGGACAAGGCTTCGTCTTGATCCCGGAATTCACATTTTCGAGCGTCTTCCCTTTCTTCTCCCTCTCCTGATCCAAATCTATCCGCCCGGTTCCGGGATTTGCCCCGGATGCTCGTTCCCGCTCCTCTGTTTTTCTGCTATACTGAGATATCTTCCCCGGCTCGGGAACCGATTGTCACAACCGCCTCCTGCATTGCTTGCAGTGGCGCTGTCCAAAGGAGGGCATATTATGCCGGATACAGAGTATACAGAGCACGTCTCACATGGTGAGGATGGTGCTTATCGCTGGTACTATGACCTTAACATGTACCGCAATCGTTACCTGCTGAATGTGATTCTTAAGGTGATTGGAATCATTGCGCTCATTTCCTATCCGTTCCTTTTCTACTGGATACTGCACGGCGGGCTCTTCCTGAATGTTCAGTTGGTGCTGCTGGTTTCTCTTCCCTTTGTCGCCTGCATTCTGCTCACCCTGATCATCTATTACATCGTCGCTCTTGTCAAGCATGGGACAT
>JAFUZM010000286.1 GCA_017476605.1 Clostridia bacterium | reverse complement strand
TCCGCCGCTTGTTTTATAATCGAGCTCCTGGATGGCCTGCTCGACACGCTCCCGGGCGCTGGCACTGGCACTGCCGCCGGACATCACCCTTGAGACGGTGGCGATAGAGACGCCGGCCCGTCTGGCAACATCATGAATGGTAGAGGCTTTTTCCATAGGAATCCCTCCGGAAATGGTTTGAAATGAAGAAATACTTCATATTTTTAATGAACGGGGATATTCTAGCATATTTTGAAAACAGAGACAATGGAAATTGTAAATTTTCATTAGTGAAATTGTAAATTTACAAAAATTTTTGAAAAATTTCAAAAAACAGGGTTGACAAATGCTGTAAATGGGATTACCATATGGGCACAGCGTTCCAAAGTTGATCGGTTTTTTGAGGAAAATGGAACAAAGCACGGTATGAAAACTGGATGAAAACCGATTGTAAATTTTCAAATTGTATCCCTGCGGGTTTCCGCTTCGATAAAATATGTTAGGAGGAAGAATTGTTATGAAGAAAATGATCGCGATGATTCTTGCTGCCATGATGCTGCTCTCTCTGGGAATTGCAATGGCAGAGGATCAGGTCCTGACCATCGTGGCCTGGGACGCCAATACCACCGGCTATCTGACCGCTCAGAAGGAAGCGTATGAAGCGTCTCATCCTGGCGTGACCATCGAGTACATCGATGTATCCTCTCAGGATTATGACACCAAGGTTGCTGCAATGCTGGCTGGCGGCGACACCAGCGATATCTACATGGTTAAGGATATCCCGGCACTGCTCAACTGGTATGATGCCGGATACACCACCAACCTGAACGACTACATGACCGCTGCAAACTATGATCTTTCCGGATTCGTCGGCATGGAAACCAACTATGCAGTCGATGGAAAGCAGATTGCGCTGCCGTTCCGTTCTGACTTCGAAATCCTGTTCTATAACAAGGATCTGTTCGATGCCGCTGGCGTTGAGTATCCGAACAATGAGATGAGCTGGGAAGAGTACAAAGAGAAGGCTCTGGCCGTTGCTGATCCTTCCAAGGAAATCTACGGCACCCACTATCACACCTGGCTGTCCACCGCTGTCAACTACACGGTCGCCGATGGCGTCAACACCCTGATCGATGGCGAATACAGCGATCTGGCCTACTTCTATGAGATCATCCAGGAGCTCGAGGATGCTGAGGCCTGCATGGCATACAACGAGATCAGCGCAGCCGGCCTGCACTACTCCGGTGCTTTCGGCAACGGCAACATCGCCATGATGCCGATGGGCTACTGGTATGTCGCAACCCTGATCACCAACATCCAGGAAGGCACCTACAATGTGAAGAACTGGGGCCTTGCCTCCATGCCGACCAAGGAAGGCGTTGCTGCCGGTTCTACCTTTGGCAACCTGACCGGCGCCATGATCAATGAGAAGTCCGAGAAGAAGGATCTGGCCTTTGACTACATCGCATGGCTCTGCGGTGAGGAAGGCTCCAAGGTTACCGCTTCTACCGGCAACCGTCCGGCATGGGTTTCCGAGGGCGTTGCGGATGTCATGTCTGCGATTGATGGATTCCCGACAGATGAAGGCTCCAAGGCTGCTCTGCTTCCGACCTATGTTGCCATCGAGATCCCGGGCAGCGAGTATTCCTCTCAGATCTCCAGCATCCTGGGTGAGGAGCACTCCGCGATCATGACCCGTGAGATCACCATCGAGGAAGGCATTGAGAACATGAACGAGCGTGTTCAGGAACTGCTCGGAAAGTAATCCACGCACAAATATAAACTTTGGCGGGAAGTGCGATGATCTCGCACTTCCCGCTTTTATCATTCTAAGGATTGGACAGTCCGCTCTGTCCCTGAAAGGAGCTCTGTATGAGTGAGAACGCCATGGCCGCATCTCGGTCAAGACGGAAAATGAAAATGAGCAAGCTGGAAAAGAAGAATACGCTGATTGCATACAGCTTTCTTGCACCAAACTTTCTGGGGTTTGCGATTTTTACCCTGATTCCGGTCGTGCTCTCCGTGGTGATGTCGTTCACTGAATGGAAGGGCGGATCTCTGACTACCATGAAATGGGTCGGCGGGGAGAACTATGCCACGATTTTCAACACCGCCAAGGTTGGAAAGCAGATGGCCGAAAAGGGCTTTTTTGAGGGCATAGGGTATTTCTTTAACAAGGTTGACCTGGGCATCGCACTAAAGAACACCGTCTTCTTTACCGTTGTCACGGTTCCACTCAGCCTGCTTTGCGCAATTCTGCTGGCGCTGGTTCTGAATCGGGCGGTAAAGGGCGCTGTGGCGTTCCGTGCGATTCTGTTTTTCCCTTATGTCGCTTCCATGGTCGCCATCTGTGTCTGCTGGAACTTCATGCTGATGAAGAATGGCCCCATCAACCAGTTCCTGATGTTCTTTGGCAGTTCATTCAACAAGAGCTGGACGGCGGACAGTACCATGGCCATGTGGGCCATCATACTGGTCAGTGTCTGGCGTAATATGGGCTATTACATGGTCATCTACCTTGCAGCCCTGCAGGGCGTCCCGCGGGAGCTCTATGAGGCGGCGACGGTGGATGGCGCCAATAAGTGGCAGCAGTTCCTCAATGTGACGCTGCCTCAGCTGCGGCCAACGACCTTCTTTGCCTCCATCATGCTGATCATTGGCTGCTTCAAGATCTATGATACCGTTGCGATCATGACCAATGGCGGTCCCGGACGCGCAACAAAAATGCTGGTTCTCTACATCTATACAGAAGCGTTCAATAACTTCAATTATGGTGTGGCAAGCGCCATCGCCATGATTCTGCTCGTCATCGTCCTGCTGGTCACCATCCTGCAGTTCAGCATGGAGAGCAAATATTCGAATAACTGAGAAAGGGGGCAGAGGTATGAATAAGACACAAGCAGTACATCCGCAGGATAAGCTGACGGTTGGAAAAATCATCATCTATATCGTTCTCATTGCGGTATCCATCTTTACACTCATTCCATTTGTGTGGATGATTTCTGCCTCCCTTAAGCTGGATCGCGAGGTCTTTACGTTCCCCATGAAGTGGATTCCGGAAACGTTCCACTGGGAAAACTACATTTCAATCTGGACAAAGGTCCCGATGCTGACATACTTTAAGAATACGGCCATCATTGCCATCTGTGTTACCTTTATCCAGACGCTGACCTCCTCCTTTGCAGCTTATGCATTTGCAAAGATGAATTTTAAGGGACGGAATGTTCTGTTCCTTTGCTATATCGGAACCATTGCCGTGCCGTGGCAGGCCTACATGCTGCCGCAGTTTATCCTGATGCGCTCCATGGGCCTGTATGATAAGCTCCAGGCCATTATGGTTCTGCAGGCCTTCTCGGCCTTTGGCGTATTTCTCATGCGCCAGTTTTATCAGAATGTGCCCTCGGATCTCTGCGAGGCGGCCAGAATCGACGGACTCAGCGAGTATGGCATCTGGGCGCGCATCATGCTTCCGCTTTCTACCGCTGCCATTGCAACCCTGGTCATCTTCACATTCGTCGGAACGTGGAATGACTACATGGGCCCGATGATCTACCTGACCCGTGAGGAAAACAAGACCATTCAGGTCGGACTCCGGCGCTTCATTCAGGAAAACTCCAGTGACTATCACCTCATCATGGCAGCCTCTGTGGTTTCTCTTGTGCCGGTCACCATCGTCTTCCTTTTCCTGCAGCGCTACTTCATTGAGGGCATTGCGACGAGCGGATTAAAAGGATAATCATGAATGAGGAATGCGCAATGTTCTTCTTTGCAGCGAACGGCTGCGGAGATATGCTGCATTCCTCTTCTTTTTATGCATATGGCGAGGGAGAAAGCGATGTTTTCAGAGTATTTAAAGACGTTTCCGCTTGAGGAAAAGATTCACCTTCCGTATCATCCGTTTCCGTCACCTGAGGGGTTTCTGGCGCTGCCGGAAAGCGAAAAACAGGCCATCCGGAAGATGCATGCCTGTTACAGGGAGCAGCCGTATCCCATGCGTACCTGTACGGACTTTCTGGCGTTTGTGCGGACGGGGAGCCGAAAAAAGGATGAGGACCCCTACTTTTTGAGACGAAACAAGCTCTGTGCGGCAACGCTGGCTGCCCTGATCGGTGAGGACTGCCTGGATGAGGTCATTGACGGCATCTGGTGCATCTGCGAGGAGACGACCTGGGTGATTTCCGCCCATAACGTGAACCCCATCCCGGGGGCGCCAAAGGCGTCAGAATATCCCCTGCCAGATGTGAACCTGCCCTATATAGATCTCTTTTCGGCGCAGACGGGCATGATTCTTGCACTGGTGCAGGAACTGCTGGGACCGCGTCTTATGGCAGTATCGCCAGTTATCCCTGCGCGCATCCGGCAGGAAATATGGCGGCGAATTCTCGCGCCCTTCATGGAGCATGATGAATTCTGGTGGATGGGGATTCGAAGAAAGGACCTCTGCAACTGGACACCCTGGATTTTGTCAAATATCATGATGGCAGCCGCACTTCAGATGGAGGAGCGGGAAAAGCTCTCTGCACTGATGGTGAGGAGTTGCGAAATGCTGGATCGCTACCTTGAGGTTGTCCCGGAGGACGGCGGATGTGACGAGGGTGCCGGATACTGGAACATGGCCGGGGGTGCACTCCTTGACTGCCTGCAGTTTTTTGAGGAGATCACAGAGGGGGCAATGCAGCTGTGGGATCAGGAAAAAATCCGCAATATCATGGAGTTCCCGGCAAAAGCCTATCTTGGAAACGGCTGGTTTATGAATTTTGCCGATTGCGATGCGAGACCAAAGCTTTCCGGTGAACGCCTGCAGTTTGCAGGCGAAAAGCTGAGCATTCCGGCGCTCATCGCCCTGGGAAGCGAAATGAGAGACGGAACAAACTTTGAAGATGTTCCGCATTTCAGCCGTGCACTGCGAGATCTGTTCCATCCGAAACAGAGGATGGAACAGGCGTTTGTCCCTGAGGGAAATGTCTGGCTTCCTAACCTTGGCGTGGCCATTTATCGCATGGGCCCCTTTGAGCTTTGCGTAAAGGGCGGACACAATGGCGAAAATCACAATCATAATGATGTGGGATCCTTTATCCTGTACTGCGACGGGCAGCCGGAAATTGTGGATGCGGGGAATATGACCTATACGGCAAAGACCTTTTCGGAGGAACGGTATACGCTCTTTAATACCCGTTCGGCTTATCATAACGTTCCCATGATCGGGGATTCGGAGCAGCTGCCGGGAGCAGAGCACGGATGCGAGATACAGGTTGGGGACCGTGTTACGATTTCCTATGCAAGCGCATATGGCCTTGCCGGCCTTCATACCTGCATACGGGAGATTTTCCCATCCGGGCGCGCAATACGGATGGCAGACACGGTTGAGTGTGAGCTTGCCTGTCCGGTAACGTTTGTGTTCATGCTGAGAAACAAGCCGGAGATCCGGGGAAATCAGGTCTTTTGCGGATCAATCCGGATAAAATTTTTGGGATGTAATGACATTGATGCTGAGGAAATCCCGGTGACGGATCCCAGAATGGCAAAAAGCTTTGAGGGCAGCCTGTGGCGACTTCTGGTCCGAATGAAGGCTCGGGAAACACATACGCTTCTGACAACGATTACAAAGAAAACAAAGCGGGAGGAAACGATGTATGTTTGATATGGCGGACAATCCGCTTAAGACACGCGGTGACCTGATTCGCCTGGCGACGGATATGCTTGAGCCGCTGACCGCCTGCCTGACGCCGGGCAGGGCAAGGATGTTTGTGGGTGCCGGATCCGCGCACTATTCTGAGGATGTCGCCGGCATGGAGGGCTTTTCCCGCGTTCTGTGGGTGCTCGTGCCGATGCTCATCGGGGGATGCAGGGAAGCAGAGACCTACTGGCAGCTTTGGCGTGAGGGTCTCATCAACGGAACGAATCCGGAGCATGAGGAATACTGGGGCGAAATCGGAGATTATGATCAGCGAATGGTCGAGATGGCGGTCATCGGAACGGGACTGTGCTTTGTGCCAAGCCGATTCTATGATGAGCTGACAAAGCCCCAGCAGGACAATCTCATTGCCTGGCTGAATCAGATCAACCTGCATGAAATGCCCACCAATAACTGGCGTTTTTTCCGCATTCTGGTCAATCTTGGATTCCTGAGCGTTGGTCGCCCGGTGGATGATGCGCGGCTTGAGGAAGATCTCGCGCTCATGGAAAGCCATTATGTCGGAGACGGCTGGTATTTTGATGCCCCGACAAAACGGGATTACTATACCATCTGGGGATTCCATTTCTACAGCCTCGTGTATGTGGCTGCCATGCGAAAGAGGGATCCTGAGCGGTGTGACCGCTTTATCCAGCGTGCACAGCAGATCGCCCCGCGCTTTGCCTGCTGGTTTGACCGCGAGGGACGTGCGCTTCCCTATGGGCGCAGCCTCACCTATCGCTTCTGCCAGAGCTCCTTCTGGGCAGCGATGGCGTTTGCCGATGTGCAGGCACCCGGACTTGATTGGGGAGAGATGCGAGGTTTCCTTCTATCCAATCTGCGGTCCTGGATGAAAATGCCGATCTTTGACCGGGACCATGTCCTGACGGTAGGATATGGCTATCCCAATCTCTGTGCGGCAGAGGGATACAATGCGCCCGGGTCCCCGTATTGGGGCATGAAAACCTTCTTTGCTCTGGCCCTTCCTGAAACACATCCCTTCTGGCAGGCAGAGGAGCAGTTGTACACGCCTCCATATACCTTCCTTGATTCGCATGTCCGCCTTCTCCTGACGCGGGATCCCGAGAATCGCCAGGTCATTGCCTATACAGCCGGAAATCATGCCTGGGAGCACATGCATGAGGATGAGAAGTACGAGAAATTTGCCTACTCCACACATTTTGGCTTTTCTGTCGTCAAGGAGGCCACGACCCTGCAAAAAGGCGCGTATGATTCCATGCTGGCAGTGAAACGGGTGGGGAAGGACAACTGGCATGCACGCAGCGGATGTGACACCTTTGAACTCACGGAAGAGCGGGTGACCTTTTCCTGGGTGCCCGTGGAGGGCGTCCGGATCGAGAGCACGATTTATCCGTGCGGAAACTGGCATATCCGCAAACATGTCATTCATACGGAGAATCCGATTGAATGTGCAGAGGGAGCATTTGCGGTGCGCCGTGACTGGGCTGGAAAACGGCCCTGCGACCGTGTTCGCAGTATACTCTATGAGGATAAGCGCTCAGCGACGGTGACCGGCGACTACGGAACCAGTGGGATTTTTGCCATTAGCGGATATGATAATGGTGAGGTCATTCATGCGGAGCCCAATACAAACCTCATTTATCCGAGAACGGAAATACCAATGCTTCGGGCAACTCTCATGCCTGGGGATCATGTGCTCATCTGCGCAGTATTTGCAGATACACGGAGTGTTGAGACAAAGAATGTACCGACGGAGGTTTTGGCATATGCAGAATCATTATGAGACGACGCTTGCAAAGATTGCGGAAAAGTTCAAACGCACAGCCAAATTGGCTGCCGAGATGAACATCATCCCGTATAAAAGTGAAAACGGGACTTGGATTGCCTCGCCCTATGATGGCAACAGCTGGTGGACCGGGGGATTCTGGCCGGGGCTGATGTGGCAACTGTATCATCTGACCGGAGATGAGGCGTTTGAGGCGGAGGCCAGACGGACAGAGGCACTGCTGGTTGCAGAGTTCAGAGACTATAAGTATCTCAATCACGACATGGGATTTATGTACCTGCTTTCCACAGGGGCAGATTATAAGCTGACGGGGAATGAGCAGGCCAAATGGGATACGCTGCATGCTGCCAGCCTTCTTATGGGCCGGTATAATCCGAGCGGATTTATCCGGGCGTGGAATCATCCGGATCAGGTGGGCTATGTAATCATTGACTGTATGATGAATCTCTCTCTCCTCTTCTGGGCAAGTCGCGTGACCGGGGACCCACGCTTCCAGCTGGTCGCAAGGAAGCATGCGGACATGACGCTTCGGGAGTTTTTGAGAGACGACGGATCGGTCAGTCACATTATTGAGCTGGATCCGCTTACAGGGCTTCGTGTTGCAGAGCATCCGGGACAGGGCTATGCTCTTGGCTCCAGCTGGAGCCGCGGCCAGGCCTGGGGCCTGTATGGCTTTACACTTGCCTACATGAATACCAAAGAGGAGAAATATCTTGCGGCAGCAAAGCGGATAGCTGCGTATTTCATTCGGCATATCCGTCCGGATGGCCTTACGGACAGTGATTTCTGTCAGCCGGCTGAGCCGGAGCGGATCGACAATATTGCCGGTGCCGTAGCGGCCTGCGGGCTCTATGAGCTGGCGAGGATTACCTCGGAGACCGGCTATACAGATGCTGCGGTAAAGCTGGTAGACGGGCTGCTTGCCCACTGCAGCACATTTGAGGCGGATCGGTGCGGCATCCTCACCAAATGTACAGCAAGCTATCATGATGATGGCGCGGGACGGCACACAAACATTCTGTATGGGGATTATTTCCTTGTGGAAGCACTGATGAAGCTGAACGGAACGGATCCGGGCCTTTGGCAGTAAACGGTGGAGATACGCATCTGTCATATGGAACAGAGTTGAGGAGGAGAAAGATGATCATTCGAGTCATAGATGCAGAAAATCGGGAAATTGCCTTGGCCACTGGCGAGCAGGATGCCTTTCTTTGCCTGGATCGGGTTTATCAGGCCGGGGATGTCATTGAAATAGAGGGCGGAACCCATCTGTGTGTTCAGATGGATCAGGCGATGCCAAAGGCAAATGTGTTCCTTCCAGAGGGGAAAATGCGCTGGCCGGTGCCTCACGGAGAACACCGTCTTGCCTATGCGCCGGGCACCTTTGAAAACCAGAGGCATCTGATTACGGCTGAACGGATGACGGAGAAGCAGATTCATACCCAGCACGACATTGCCTTAAATCCTGCTGACCTGCGGGGCGATGTCAATTTCTTTCCGCATTGCACGGCAAATGCCGAGACCAGAGGGGAATCCGTCTTCTGTGTCAGGAATGTGATCAATGGGATTCGCGCCAATACCGGTCATGGCGAGTGGCCATATCTCAGCTGGGGTGTGGATATCTGCCAGGATCCGCAGGCACTGCTTGAATTTGGACGCCCGGTCAGGGTTACACGCATGGCGCTGACGCTGCGCGCGGATTTTCCGCATGACGCCTACTGGAAGAGCGGAGCCGTTGAACTTTCAGATGGCGCGACGGTGGAGTTTGAACTCGGGCATACCGGTGAGCGGCAGTATGTTGATCTCGGCGAGCATACGATCACATGGATTCGCCTTGGAAAACTGGTCAAGGGAGAGGACCCATCTCCATTTCCGGCACTGACGGAATGGGAGATCTTTGGCTGCGACGCGTAACCGGCTGGAATGTGATCTCTGCAGTTTTCTGGGAATATGCTTTATTTGTCATGTGCGACCCACAATGGGAAAAGTGAGGATACTATGAAACAATGGACCGTAATCATAGCGCTTCTTTTGATATGTGTTGCGCAAACCGCTTTTGCCGCGGTACATGAGGTCGTGATCAAGACACGTCCAGATGCATGGGGACAGAAACTGGAGGAGATTCATCTCCTGGCGGACGGTTTTGGCCGGGATCGCCTGAGGGCATCTGACTTTACACTTCGTGCCTCAGCACGTTATACGAATGAAAGCTGGCAGGTGAAGCCTCAGGATATCCGAATCACGGAGGATGAAATCGTTCTTGATTTTAAGAACTTTCCGACGGCCTGGTATGACGTTGGTTCATTCCGCTGCACCTGCAGGAATCTCTTCTTTGCATTTGCAAAGGATGATGTGACACGAACGGAAACAGCGGTTGCAGATGACTTTGAAAAGCACAGCATTTATCGGGAGGACTGGAGCCCGACGGGGGAGACCTTTGACTACAGCCTCTTTACACCGGAGGGAACGGGTCCATTTCCGCTTGTGCTTGTTCTCCATGGAAGAGGAGACTGGGACATTCTCTATTCCGGCTGTGAGGCAACCATCTGGGCGGAGCCGGACAATCAGGCGGAGCATCCTGCCTATGTACTGGTTCCGTATTTTGATGAGGGAACCACCATTTCATCCCCGGAGGTCCTTGAATACACGCTTGCAAAGATTCATGAGATGATTGATGCCGGTCAGGTAGATCCCACTCGCGTTTATATCATGGGTCATTCCATGGGCGGATATCACGGTGTGCTTCTTCTGACACGATACAGCGAACAGCCGTTGTTTGCAGGGGCACTGCTTCTGACACCCTGGGTAGATCGGACGCTGAGCGAGGAGGAAATCCTACGTGCCAAAGATACCCCAACCTATGTGATTTACGGTGAAAAGGATCCCTATATCCCAAATCCCGGTGAAATCTATGATCTGCTGCAGGTGATGGGCAGTGAGACCATTTATAAAACGGTCTATCCCAAAGAGGAATTTGATAAACGCGGCATTGACAGCCAGCATCTGGTCGACCTTATCATGTTTGAGGATGACACGTATGTGAACTGGCTGTTTGAACAGCATTTGGAGCTAGAGTAGACGAATCCACCCGAGAAAAGGGTAAGAAAAAAGGCCTGACGGCCTTTTTTCTTTGTAATAAGATTCATTTGAAGGGAAAGGACAACAATCACCTGTAGTAGTTTGATCTCACCAGCTGCGCAACATCATTCCTGAGTTCTGTGGGAATATGGATAACATCCATTGCCGTCTCCATAGAGATACCTAGACCAGACACCATATCTCTGATATGGAGCACAGCATTTTTCATGTCATTTCTCTTTTCGTCATCTTTACGGATCTCGTCCATTGCTTTACACACTTCTTCCACCCCCTCAGGATCTTCTTTTAAATACCGAACTCGATTAGCAAGATCAGGGAAAAACATATCCTTGGGCTGTGCACATTTGAAATCATGTATTAGTTTCCCAATTTCCGTCGTTTCGTCTTGGTGGGTGTAATTACAATTATTTGGTACTTTTAGTCGGTAAGCGGCATGATTTTGCCATTATCAGGCCGCTGATATTTTACGCTTTGCGCTGTATGCGCCAGTATCTGGAGTATGGATAAGGAGTATGGGGTTCGATTCAAGGCCGGGGTTGAGGTAAAAATCGAAGGATAAAAAAGTGGGCAGATGCTCTACTGATCTGGGAGATGATCAGTGGAGTGGTTGCCCTCTTTTTTGTTGTTCAGATTTGTTTTTCGGCAAGCGGTTTTAGATAATTCTTTTTCAGCGTACGTTCATCACCAAAGAATAAAAGTTCAGAACTTGATAATACGTGATTCTCAAGCTTAAGCTTAATCAAAGCCATCGTACAGAAAAGATCTGCAACCTGAAATAGGCGATAATCGGAAGGGATTACCTTGCGGAATATGACGCCATCAAGTAGCGTATTGAACACAGAGGCTA
>JAFUZM010000042.1 GCA_017476605.1 Clostridia bacterium | reverse complement strand
CCTAATCTGGCACAAAAAAATGGCACTCAAGACAAATAGATGTTTAAGGTGTCATTTTTGGGGTCCTAATAGTATGGAATTGGGTAAGAAGATGAAGTAAAACAAGCAACTGGCCAAGGGTCTGTTAACTAAATGACATTGGATCAGAGACTGCTTGATGTTTTTCCTGGCCATCTCTGAGATTTTATTGCTAAAATGAAGGGAACTCAACATTTTTAGGAGCCAAAAACAGAATGTTAGAAATGTAAAACTTTTTATATGTCTAAGGGGCCTAGGGACAGTCTACCCTTTTGGGGGACGACTATTTATTACGGTCTAGACGTCTATACGAAATTCTATTTTGTCACTAGGCACTTTTTCTTGTAAAAGTATATCCCATAGCTATTTCAAATGGAAGTATCAATGCAATAGGATATAGATATCGAATATACATCCCATCCATTGGACCAAGAAGTAATAAGATAACATGTATCAACAATGGGCTTATAAAAGCGATGCTTCTCTTTGCTTTTTTGTCAATCAAATAAAAAGTCCATAAAACCAAGATCCACATTATAAATGCATGAGAATATGATATTCCAAAAATTGGAGACCTTGCTATAATCTCTTCTATTTCATCCAAACGTGTTTGGATTGGTCTTGTCCATCTTGGATAGAAAACCCTCCCTTGAAAGATATTTGATTTCATAAGGAACTGACTATATCCATAAGAATATAAGAGACTTACATTTTCAGTTATCGGATAAAACATATTATACTTCTGTGAAATAAAGGCATTAAGATATATCTCTGGATGTTTTAAACCCATCTTTAGCCATGTTAATAAGTATCTTTTCAGTTCTTCAGATGTGCAATCCTCCCGAAATGTACTTTTTACAGGATCTGCATTATATGCTGAATAGTTTTGACCTATTAAATTATAATCCAGTACAGCATCTATTGCTTCTCTCTCTTCTTGTTCAACTTCATCATTCAGTTTTTTTACATAATATGCAGTTTGTTGGAAAGGAATAGAAAATGGCTCGCCTCGGCTTCCGGGTATAACATTCAACGCAGGTAATATGATATTTGTCCACAACACATATCCCGTAATACATGACATTATAACCAATAAACACTGTTTCCTTCTCTGCAAAAAAATCATATATATGCTTATTAAGAAAACGACAACATGAATAATACCTTCTAAACGAAATAGCATAGTCAGCAAGGAAAAGAAAAAAAGAAAAAAGAAATATCTTTTCTTCCCTTCCAAAGCATAAGAAAAGCCACTTATAACAACAAGAAATAATATCGCCGAGAAAAGAACATCCTTCGTTACAAGAAAAAGATATGCCCTCAAAAAAGGTGTTACCGCATAACAAATCAACAGTAAAAGTTGTACCTGTATTGGAGCCCCTATATCCGATAGCCTCTTTACTGACCAAGATATTGCCAAGATAATCACGAGCATCTGTATTATTGTATAAATAAAGATACCCATATTCACTGAAGAAAATGACAATCCAATTTTTAGACACAGACGGATTATCATTGTATGGAGAAATGGGTGCGCATTTCCGTATGGTCCACTTGATAATGCTTCCTTAATTTGATCAACTGTATCTCCCATAAATATAGCAGGATATGAAATAACAAGCGATGGTAAATAACACAATAAAAGAAAGCTAAATGAAGCACTAAAGGGTCTTGATTGAATGTATTTTATAATTCGGAACAATATTGAAGGAAGCGGTACTTTTATTGTTTTGATATCTTTTTCGTCTATGAATTGAAAAAGTCTGTAGATAACCGCAGATAATAGCCAGGTATAACCCAAAAATTGGATGCTTGTCCTAATAACAAGTACAGGATTATCAAATAATATAAGAATACTATCATTAATTCGTAATGCAAACCCACAGATCAATACAATGCTGAATATAGAGCCAGCAATGAGACTAGTATTTCTCCTTCGGTTCTTCATCGAAATACTCTGTATATGAAATAAATATACGAAAATAGGAAAGAATATCACATCCCTTACAGGATGCAGTTCAAAAGACACAAGAACATCCTTAAGAATGTGTAGAAGACCTTTTCCATTAACAGCAAAATATGAGGGTATCGCATTTATGGCAAGCACAGTAATATAAGCTTTTATAACTGATATGAACATATAAAACCTCGTAAGCCGCAAATTTACAGAATTTTGGCGGAATAAATCAAAGTAACTGCTTTCTGGAAATTAACGTCTATAATTTGTTCTTGCTTGCAGATATTGCCTGCTTAGTTGACTATAGTATCCTGGTCATTTGAAAGCAAGAAGCCCATGAGCCTTGAGTACTGCCATAAGCAGTTCGAATCAAACATGTAAAGCTTATGCAAACGGCAGGTCATTTGACCTGCCGCCTTCCCTGTCCGCTTTTATCTTGCTTTTAAGGCATCCAGCAATGCCTGAGGCATCTTGTCCCGCTCGCAAACCGCTGTATGGCGAATCGGAAGCTCCGGCAAACGCTTAATCTGATCCGGCTCACGGGTTCCCGTAACCTCAGAAAGCTTTCTGCAGCATGCAAAATCATCCATATCACCCACGTCCTCCCCAATTGCAGAGAGAACAGCCGGTCCGAACTTATATGGGCTTGCCGTAGAGACAATCACATTCTTCCTTGTGTCTCCAGAGGAGTGCACATAGTCATTAAGCACAGCGGAGGCAACGGCCGTATGCGTATCCATAAGGTAATGATTCTCCCGATATTGCCTGCCGATTTCCGCTTTCAACCGAGCCTCATCCACATATCCACAGGCATAAAGTGCATTCAACCGAGTCCGCATGGTCATATCAATCTCATACCGCTTCTCAGAAGACAGGAGATGCATAAGCTCCGCCGTCTTCTCCGCATCATTCCCGGACAGACTGAACAGAAGGCGCTCCAAATTGGAGGAGATCAGAATGTCCATAGAAGGCGCGCATGTCTTATAAAACGGCCGGTTTAAGATATCGTACACGCCTGTATTAATAAAATCTGTCAGAACATTGTTGCTGTTACTGGCGCAGATCAGTCTTCCTACCGGCAGTCCTGCTCTGCGCGCATAGTCAGCAGCAAGAATATCACCAAAATTACCTGTTGGTACTGAGAAATTGATTTCCTCCCCAGGCTCAATACTGCCGTTTGCCAGAAGATCCGCATACGCAGAGAAATAGTAGACAATCTGCGGAACCAGGCGTCCAAAGTTAATGGAATTGGCGGAAGACAACACCCGTCCCTGCGCATCCATTTCCTTTGCAAACGTCTCACTTCCGAAGATCTTCTTGACACCGCTCTGGGCATCGTCAAAATTACCCCGAACTGCGATTACATGCGTATTTTCTCCGCCTGTTGTTACCATCTGCAGTCTCTGCGCCTGACTGACGCCATCCTGCGGATAGAAAACAGCGCAGCGTGTTCCCGGTACATCCAGGAAACCTTCAAGTGCTGCCTTACCCGTATCACCGCTGGTGGCAACCAGAATGAAAATCTCACGATTCTCGCCGTTTTTCTTGGCACTCATGGTCAACAGGTACGGCAGAAGCTGCAGCGCCATATCCTTGAAGGCCAGCGTCGGGCCATGCCAGAGCTCAAGGGAGAATGTATTTGCATCAATGGGCGTCAGTGGAGCAATTCGGGGGTCATCAAATCCGGTTCCATAGGCCCCGTGAATTGCCTCCTGCAATTCCTCCCGAGCAAAATCCGGCAGAAAACGCGAAAGAATTTCCGTCGCTCGCTCCTCATAGCTCATTTTGCTCATGCCGATGATCTCTTCCACGGTAAACTCCGGGAACTGCTCCGGAACATACAGACCACCATCCGGTGCCAGACCACGTAAAATAGCCTGAGAGCAGGTAACCCGTTCATTGCCTCTTGTGGATCTCATTATTATCCTCCAGTTTTTCACTTAAAAAAACTGCTTCCCCTGAACGGGAAAGCAGTTGAAAAGTCCGATCAGATCTGATACTGACGAATGCACTCCGGAACATTTGCTGCATCCTCGCTGAAGCTGATCACGATGTCGTTACCAGCATGTGCCGTCAGCTTTTCGAGCTTTGCAAAGAAATCAATCAGTCCCTGTTCATCTGCCTGAATCATTTTGAGGAAGCTGTCAATATAAATGACATCAATATCATAATTTCCCGCAAGAATACCTGCGATAAATCCATAGAACGGCTCTGCGCCTTTAACTGAATATTCACTCGCATCAATAAAACGAATCTGCGGTTTCAGGCTAAGAGTATAATCTTTGTTGTTATCAACAAACATCACATGGCCCTTTGCATTAATAATTGATTCGTTTGCCATGTCGAGAATGCGTTTGGTCTTGCCGGATCCCTTTTTGCCAAAGATAATTTTTATCACGGTCAATCCCTTCCTTTCATGTTTTGAGTCCATCTATTATAGCCTAAAAAACAATAAATAGCTAGACCTTATCAAAAACTTTTTCAAAGATGCTTGTTTTTTCACATTCATCCCTTGTCTTTCGCCACATTTCGTGTTATAAATAGAAAGACTTTTTGTACACTGATTCGTGCGAATTCCAAGATGATTCCCGGGAACTTTCCCGTTTAAAAAGAAGGTTTTCACCATGCGAAAAACTGCCGCTTTCATTCTGTTCTGCATACTCTTGCTGAGTGCTGCGCTTGGCTTATGCGATCATTCACAGCCCTGCTACTGGCAGCTGACGTCTGTAGATACACAGTCCTCCATCAAAAGCTTCAACAATGGTAACGCAACTGCATCTGCAGATATCGCTCCGATGTCCGAGCAGGATCCCCTGCGGATGCTTGAAGCGGTCTCTGGGACTCAAACCATCCAGATTGAAGCCCATGCGGTTCGCAATATCACTGCATCTTCCTCTCAGGAAACACGCAGTGCCTACGGCATGTATTCTCTGAGTGGCATTCCGGTCATTGTACCCGGAAACGCTTCTGCCCGTCTTACAATCTCCTCCAGCACATTGAGTGAGCGTTTCTCCTTCTATCTGTATGGAACCCTTACAGCAAACGGACAGCAAATTGTCCGCGTTCGCAATACCGGTTCCTGGGTTGTGCGCACCTCTTTCCCCGGCGAAGCAGTTCCCGGTGAAACCTATCGCATCACCTTCAAGGGTACCGAATCCAACAATCTGGTTTCCGAAAGCATCTCCTACCTTTATACTGCAATCCCGGGCTATACTCTGATTGATGCTGCAGGCAATACCGTTCTCTATGACAGCAACGGCAATCAGACAGACAGCCTTTCCAAGACGCTTAAGGATCGCCTTCCCAATCTCGTTTCCCAGTCAAAGGGTGAAGATGGTGTCCTCTTCTCCAGTGAACAACAGGATGATGGAAGCCTTCTTGCCCGTTTTGCGACAGATGACAGCATGACCACGGAGGAAATCGTTGACATTCTCCGTGCACTCCAGGACAATGCGCGGCGCAACATCCCCCCCATACTCGAATCGCCTGTCCCCTCTGATGAAAATGAACCTGTAACGGAACCCACTCCGGTTCCCGTTTCTTCAATAGGACCTGACAATTCAACTGAGTCTTCATCCCCGTATGCATCCCTTTCGGATGCATCGGGGGCTAAGGATTCAGGCTCTAAAGACGGTATCCCTGTCCAAGGACAGAGTGATTCCGCTTTTTTAAATCCCTCCGCAGTCAACTCCGGCACCGCCGGCCTTTCGAATTCTGAGGCTCCGGTCAACGGAGTTCCCACTTTCTCCTCTCAAGAATCCTCTCAGCTGCCCGATGCTTCTAAATCCGAGAGTGCTTCCTCTCTTCCTTCAAACTCTTCCGGCTCTGCTGCCGTGAGCTGCAATCCTACCCTTTCTGCCACCACTCTGGGAATTTCAAGCGCTTCCGGCGCTGTTTCCGATACCGGAAACGCCCCGGTACTCCCGACGTCTCCCGTTGCTTCTGATTCAGACTCGGATAAAGCCGCTGCTTCATCCGACCTCACAGAAAACTCCCCTTTGAATTTCAATTCCAGCCCGGCGGGCACTGTTTCCGCCTCTTTCAGGTCTGATCTCTCACCCTCTTCTGATACAGAGACTTTCCTCTCCGACAATACGTCCAGCCAGCCCCTGTCAAAAGAAAATGAGCAAACCCCGATTCCAGGAATTCCAGCAGGAATTGATCACTCAGCTTTACCAAATCTCAGGCCCGAGGGAACCTCCCCGGTGGATCATCCTGCTTTACCTGAAAATCTGTCTGAAACGACAAACAGCCAAAATACTGCAAACACTTCTCAAAATCACGAAGGAACCGTTTTTCCTCAAAATACCATTCCTTCTACATCTCCGTCAAATAATATAGGCAGTATTGCCGCCCCTTCCGGTACCAATAGTTTAAATACCGCCGGCACGTTGGCTCCCTCCTCTGGCGATGATCCTGCAGCCCTTAATGATCCGAAACCCCTTTCTGATACTGCACCATCTTCCGACATCGCCGTTCAGGATGCCTTAACGAATGACGCCATTGCATCCCCTGATACTTCCGATTTCGTTTTAACCGGCAATGGCGTTCTGGGCTCTTCTTCCTCGTCCAAAAGTGAAGAAAATCCGGATCCCAGCCAATCTCAAGCCAACATTCAAAATATCGCAGCCGCATCATCCGTGATTCCCGACTCCGACTTAACTGGCAATACCCTTACAGATTCCCCTGTCTCCTCTTCTGTTAACAGAAATACGGATTCTGACCAATTGCCCGACATAAAAGAAATTGCAGGTAACTTCATGAACACACCAGCCAATTTAACACCAGCCCCTGTCTCTCAGGCATCATCCCAGTCAACAGAAAATGGGATCACTCTCACTCCAAGTGCTATCGCAAGCACTCCGGATCTCTCCGCCGATTCCTCTGCAGCCACGATCTGGCTTGCTCCGGATGCAGATCTTTCCGATGAAGTGCTCACTTACCTTGTTGAGGCTGCAACCGGACATAAAGTAGATTCTGCTGCTCTTAGCGATGCCATTCAGACCGGTGAGGTTTCATTGATCGCTGAGGCAACTCCCTCTCCTGCCCCGTTTACATTGAGTGCAGCCAAAGAGAAGCTTTCCCAGACAACTGAACCTGTCCAAACAGCAGAACCAGAATCTCTGTCATTGACCTCTGAGGATGCCCCGGTCCTCCAGGCAGCTGCAATCTTCGATGATTCCTCCATATCTGCCGTCTCCCTTAGCGCCGATGCAGGCGTTGACAGCAAGACTCTCAAAACTGTCATGGAACTGCTTTCAGATGCTCAGAAGAACCAAAAGCAGTATGATACAATCTTTGGCTCAGGCGCTGCAGAATCTCAGGGACTTACCACAAACAGCGATGTTCTTTCCTTTATACCAACAGATCCCGAGGCAGCTTCTGTTGCCATTTTTCCCCTGGATTCAAAGAATCACATTTTGGGAATTACCGAGGGCAATGCATCTTCGCTACTCCGCTCTCTTGAGTCTTTGACTGTAGAATTACGGGCAACACCGACGCCGACTCCGACGCCAACTCCGACGCCTACTCCGACGCCGACGCCGACACCAACGCCAACACCTACTCCGACGCCGACTCCTACTCCTACTCCGACTCCAACGCCTACTCCGACGCCGACTCCGACTCCAACACCTACTCCGACGCCGACTCCGACTCCAACACCTACTCCGACTCCGACTCCAACACCTACTCCGACGCCGACTCCGACTCCTACTCCTACTCCGACTCCAACGCCTACTCCGACGCCTACTCCGACGCCAACTCCGACGCTGACCCCGACTCCTACTCCGACTCCAACGCCGACTCCGACGCCGACTCCGACGCCAACTCCGACGCTGACCCCGACTCCTACTCCGACACCTACCCCGACTCCTGCTCCGACTGCAGAACCTACTGCGGAACCAACCGCTACTCCTGAGATCACGAACACGCCTGTTGTCGAGGTTACCGTTACACCGGCTCCATCTGAACCTGCTGCAGAGCAAAAAACCAATTGGGTTCCATACGCAGCTGGTATTTCAATCGGACTTCTTCTCCTTCTTTTGTTTTTCCTCAAAAAGCGGAAAAAAGATGACAAAGAAGCCAAAAAGCAGAAATAAATAAACTGCCTCAAACCTTTTTATGGATCCGCCTATCGAACTTATCTCTGAGCCGCTACAACCATCAGTATAATGTGCCAGACACATGGAATAATAAAATTGAACCTCTGATGTATACTCATGTCACAAATTAGCTGGAAAATAATGTTTTGGGGAAACTGTTGTTTCTTTCTTAAAGGTCATAAGGTTTCCATTTATTTCTTGACTTGAGTATAAAAAAGGAGATAGTGTATGATAATTTCCCCAGAAATAGTACAGGTAGTTCCCCATGATGACCATACTGTTTCTGTATATTTTGTTGATGGAAAAATAGTTTTGTATGATGTAAAGCCTAAACTAAATCGCGGAGTATTTAAAGCGTTGCTTGATATGGATGTTTTTATGAACCACTGCGGAATAATGAATGATACTCTTGGATGGGACGTATCTGGCACAGGTGATTTGTCAACTTGTATAGATATTGCACTGGAAACCTTATATGCGCTTGAACATGTTGCAAACGAAAAAATTGCTGGTTGAATGTGCTGAGGATAATGCGATTCTATGTGACCATCTAGAGCTACACAACCATCAATACATTCCACTTCGATGATAATGCCTTCACATACAGACAAGCATTCCCTGTCTGTATGCAGAAAAGAAAAGCAGAGAGTCCCAAAGCACAGAAAAGTTGAATCAGGCAATTATACCGCCCCGACTTTATTCGAACTGTTTTGAATGTCCTCGCTATCCCAGAGATCACGAGCACTCCGATTATCGAGGTTACGGCTAAGGTTACCGTTGCACCGGCTCCGTCTGAGCCTGCTGCTGAGCAAAAAAATTGGGTTCCATACGCAGTTGGCATTTCAATCGGACTTCTTCTCCTTCTTTTGTTTTTCCTCAAAAGGCGAAAAAGATGGCAAAGAAGTCAAAACGCAGGAATAAGTAAACTCCAAAGTTTGCATCATCAGGTCATCTCCTGATGATGCCCTTTTATGTTTTCCTGTCTGTCCTCCTTGAAACAGGTGGTTGATTTATTGCTAAAAACCACATTCCTGATCAAAGACTAAATTGATATATCTTGCAGGAATCTTCTCAACAACTGAATGGCTATCAAAAGGAAAGCCTTTTGTGACTTAAACATCTCATCATGGAGAAATAGATTGTGTTCACCATTCTCTATCTTTTGATCATTGGTGCATTGGCATCATTTATATCTCATAAGTTGTCCCCATCACCCTCCTCTTCAGTTCAAATGTTAATTGAGGAAATCCTTTTCAACAGCTTAATCCTATTCTTATTGTTATATGTGATCTTCATTTATTCAGACAGACTGATAGTTGATACCACAAACGGTTTTCAGGTGATTATTGGCAGGTTCCCTTATGTAATCGGTATATTTGCTTCTTTAGTTTTAGGTTGGGTGCAGTCTGGAGTAAATCAGAAGACGTCTATCACGTTAACGGAACGCAAAACCCACTTTGGTATTTTTCATATCCTGTCAAATCTTTTCTTTATTCTTCTCAGCATATTAACGTTTGCTTATATTTGGGCAAAAAACACATATTCAAATATCAGCCTTGATATGGTTGTATTCTACCTAAGAATGCCACTAAAAGGGACTGCCAACTCTTTCTTTCTTGATCTTAATCTCTATATTTTCGGAAGAGCATTGTCGTTCATTTTCCTTCTTCTGCTTCTTTGTGCACTTCCTTTACGTAAAACAAGAGCTGTTTTCTCCGTACGTCAGACACTGTCTGAAATCATTTTTCATCAATATCCAATTCGAATAAGCTTAAAAATCATTTGGCTCATCCTTGGTATATGGCTAGCAATCCTACTTGTTATGGGAAATTCCCTTCTCGATTTTACTGGCTTCATAGACTCACGCATTCATTCATCTACTTTCATCGAAGAACACTATGTGAAACCAGATATCAGCCAGTTAGCGTTTCCCGAGAGAAAGCGAAATCTAATCACTCTTTACATAGAGTCCTGTGAGACAACAACACAGGATCCTGAGAATGGAGGTGCTTTTACTCCAAGTCTTTCTGCAGAATTGACAGAAATTGCGAAAAACAATATAAGTTTTTCACAGTCTGACCTCATCCAAGGAGCAGCAATAGCACCTGCCTGTGGATGGACAATCGCTGGAATGGTTGCTCAAACCGCAGGGATACCCCTGAAGTATTATGTAACAGACGACAGCAATATAGGGGATCGTTTTCAGCAATTTCTTCCAGGAGCTGTAACTTTGGGCGATATTCTGAATGCAAATGGATATCATTGTGTTTTCATGGCAGGATCTGATTTCGAATTTGGTGGTCGTCGCCAGCTATATACAGATCATGGAGAATATGAAATCCTTGACATCCATGATGCTGCAAAACGTGGGATTCCTTTACCGTCTGAAGAATCCGGAGACTGGGGAATTCTTGACAAAGACTTATATGCTTGGGCAAAAGAAGAACTCCTCGTACTCGCAAAGGAAAAAAAGCCCTTTCACCTTGCTCTTTTAACTCTGGATACCCATCATCCAACTCGAGAATGTGATCTGTGCCCTACTGAGTTTGCCACCAGAACTGCTAATATCATTGCCTGTACATCACGTCAAGCCAAAAGTTTTGTTGATTGGTGTATGGAACAGTCATTTATGGAAAATACCACCATTGTTATTACAGGTGATCATGCTTCCATGCTTGATTATTTCTTCAGTAGTTTTATCGGTGAATTTGACAAAATGAACGGGAGCCAAAAAAGATTGGTTTACAACGCCTTTATAAATCCAATCATTCAGCCCGTCTCAGAAAAAAACAGGATGTTTACAACCATTGATTTCTTTCCATCTGTTCTTGCATCTATTGGCGTTCGCATTCCAGGTGAACAGTTAGGCCTTGGCGTAAACCTCTTTTCGGGGTACCCAACATTATCTGAACAATTTGGATATGATTTGTTTTTTGATGAACTAAACCGAAAATCATCCTTTTATGATAATGAAATCTTATTCCCGCAATAAAAGCGGTCAGAGTTCATTTCTAACCATAAAGCAGCTCAAAACTACTGAAATAGGATAATTTTCAGCACCCATACTATCCTTAGGTGTAGGCAGGCAACATGCGGATTTTCTGAGTGCTTCGAGTCATTTCTGATCTTTCCTAAAAAATCGGCCAGGAAGCCCTATCTCTGTAAGACTGAGCCTCCTGGCCGATCATTCATAGATGCAATGATCTCTCATTGCATTTCATTTTCAAACCGGTTTGCACATAAAAATTGTGTCCTCAGGAATGAGCGCCATCCGTCTAACCTCGCTCTCGGGCAGCTGCTCCTTTGCAACCAATGGCTGAACCTCAAAGCCAAACGCCTCCAGGCGCTCTTTGCTGTCTGTTCCATACAGTCTGACGTGATCTTCCTGCCCATATGCTTCACGGCGTCCTGCTGGCGTTGTGATGGATGGATCTTCAAACGTTTTTGCGGTTAAACTCATAGGGAAGGAAATGAAGAGCACTCCATCCTTTTTTAATACACGGTGAATCTCTGCCATTGCCGCTTTCTCATTCGGTACATGTTCCATGACATGATTGATGATGAAATAATCAAAGGATTCATCCGGAAACTGATGCATATCGGTTACATCCACCTGAACATCTGAGTAAATCCGTTCAAGATCTCCTGTCAGATACTCAACCGGTGCCAAGGGCTTTGATCCCTGTCTGCTCCCGCATAGATGTTCCTTAATGCCGGGTTCCGCCGCAATATGCAGCACTCGCAGTGCGCGAGTCCGCTCAGGAGATGCAATATCCGTATGCCTCAGCAAAACCTCGTAAACCCAACGGAATCGATCATGCGAAAAGCATCGCGGGCACTCACAGTGTGGCCGGACGCCAGAACCGATCATATGAATCGCTGCATCACTTTTTGTTCCATAGGGAAGAAAAATACGCGAGCTCTTCCCGCAGAGATTGCAATAATAATCGTCTCCGTCGAAAAATCCAGGAATATGCCCCGCTGCTTTCACCAGATAGAAGCGCGTTTTGGACCATATTTTCTGCATGATATTCATACAAAGTTTCCCTTCTGTCTTTTCGTTTTCCATCGTGCACATGTACACTTTGGTCATTTGTTTTTTCTGAGTCGTGCTGCAAAGAATCCTTCATATGTATCTGTTGGACAGATGCACAGCGTCCCTGCGATATCCACCGGGAGCAAAGGAAGAGTGGCAAATCGTTCCCTGTCAAATGGAACAACGGAGACCATTCCGTTTTTCACATGCTTCTCAATCACCCGTTCGTTTTCCTCTTTTAAAATGGAACACGTGGAATAGACCAGATCATGACCAGATGGGAGCATGCTCAGAGCTTTTTCCAGCATTTCCCGCTGCAGCTTTCCCGTCTTTTTAAGATTCTCCTCGGAAAACGTCCCTTTGGTAAATGGTGTTACCGTTCCGCTTCCGCTGCACGGTGCATCCAGCAGGATGCGGTCAAAGCGGAAAAAGCTCTCGAGATTTCTCGCATCCTTTGTCATGACCGTAACCCGTCTTGCATTTTGTACCTCTAAATTGTGTTTAAGGCGCTCTGCTCTTCCTGTATTCCGTTCGCAGGCTGTAATCATTGCAAGATTGTCTGTCATGGCTGCCATCTGAGTGGTTTTTCCGCCGGGAGCTGCCGCCATATCCAGAATGTTTTCCTCCTTCTGAGGATCCAGCAGCAGTGGTGGAATCATAGAGGACAGATTTTGAAGATAAACAAGGCCCTGTTCATATAGCGGAAGCGCCCGTACCCTGTCCTCCGTGTTTGCCTCTAAGACAAATGCATCCTCATACCAAGAAACTCTCGTAAATTCGACGCCGGCATCATTCAGATCCCGGCTGATATCCTGACAATTGCTTTTCAGTCGGTTCACTCGCAAACAGGTCCTGCGTTCCTGTTTGAATCCCTCCAGAATTCGGCTTGCTGTATCCGGATCGTATTCATCTCTGATTCGCTTTTCCAAAAAATCCTGCATGAATAACCCTCACTCATGGTTGTCATTGCCGTCATTATATTTCTTTGTCCATATTTTCGCAAGTGATCCCCGGAATCCTACTCCCTATCTGAATCCGAACGCAGAATGGAAATTGAGCCTGAATCGAAAAGCTACAAGCATCATCTGGTTGTTTTGACCAGCGACTCCCCTCCATATTCTCCTGGATGAATCAGAATCGGATAGCATTTCATTCGTGGATGCACCAAAAATGGAAGTCCATCCGACGATTCCCATACGTTTTTCAGCATTTTAACAAGAACGTTTGGCAAATTTGCCGAGAATATGCATATTTTTTTGCCATTTTCTGCCTATAATCCACAGATACACGAACTTTTTGTCGAATCGTTCTTTCCTTTTTACAATGAGTATGCTATACTTTCTGCGTTTCCAACATTAGAGATTTACTTATGGGAGGAACTATCATGAAGAAACTTATCACACTTGCTCTTGCTGTTCTCCTGTGCCTCAGCGTTTTTGGTGCTCTGGCCGACAACATCAAGATGGATTCCCTCAAAATCGAGTTTGTCCCGTCCAAGGACGCGGATGTCATCATCACCGGAACACAGAACCTTCCGGAACTCATTCAGGCTGAGATGGCCAATCAGGGATATGATATCGGCGAAGTCGACATCACCGTTGGCACCAGCTATGCCGCTACCGGCGAAGCTCTGGCTGCCGGCTCCATCGACCTTGGCTGGCTGCCGGCCGGCACCTACATCCTCTACAGCGACGAGGTAGATGTCATCCTGACCGCCACCCGCAATGGCCTTTCCAACGACAGCGAAGATCCTGCCACCTGGAACGGCGATGCCAACAAGACCCTCAAGAATGGTCCGCAGGTAACCTTCTATCGTGCTCTCATCTATGCCACTCCTTCTGCCTACGGCAAAGAGCTGGCTGCCAAGGCCAACGCCGGCGAAGCACTCACCTGGGATGACCTCAACAATGCCAACTGGGCCGTTCTTCAGAACAGCTCCTCTGCCGGATACATCTATCCGACTCTCTGGCTCTATGACAACTATGGCAAGAAGATTACCGACCTTTCCAAGGTAACCACTCTCCAGGGCTATGGCGAGGCTTTCGCACAGGCAGCTGCTGAGGCCGTTGACATCATCGTCTGTTATGCAGATGGCCGCAACGACTATGAGGATGCCTGGACCATTCCCGCCGACTCTGCTGATGCAACCGGCAAAATGGGCATGGGCCGTGAGGATTCCATCTGGAACGAGCTGAATGTTATCGGCGTCACCAAGGGCATCTATAATGACACTGTTTCCATCACAAAAGCTAAGGACGATGTGTACAATCCGGAATTCGTCAATGCCATCCAGACCGCACTGATCAACATCATCAATACACCGGAAGGCAAGGCCATCTTTGATGTGTACAGCCACACCGGATATGCCAAGGCCGTCGATTCCGATTACGACGCTGCCCGCGCTGCTCAGGAAGTAGTCAAGTAATTTTACAATCGTAAAGAGCGGCTTCCTTGTGAAGCCGCTCTTTTGCACTATTCTTCACCAATAGTTTCTCTTATTTCTGTACTCAGGCACCACAATATTGACGAAAGAAAAGGATGTGTCATTCTTGATCGAGTTTAAGCATGTTTCAAAGACCTATCCCAACGGTACCAAGGGCTTAAAAGACGTCAACCTCAAATTCGAACAGGGCGAGTTTGTCGCCATCATCGGCCTTTCTGGTGCGGGAAAATCCACTCTGATTCGAACCATTAACCGCATGATTGACATTTCAGAGGGCGAACTGACGGTAGATGGTACGGACGTTACCAAGCTGTCCGGTGCAAATCTCAGGGTATTCCGCAGAAAGATCGGTATGATCTTCCAGTCCTTCAACCTGGTTACACGTGCAACCGCCATAAAAAACGTTCTCACCTCCATGGTTCCCGACATGGGCTTTTTCCGCGTCCTGTTCGGTGTCTTTTCCCGCGAACAGAAACTCAGCGCTCTGGCCGCTCTTGACAAGGTAGGAATCCTTGATAAAGCCTACACCCGCTGTGACCAGCTTTCCGGCGGACAGCAGCAGCGCGTCGCACTTGCACGTACACTCAATCAGAATCCCTCCATCATTCTTGCAGATGAACCCGTTGCTGCTCTGGATCCGGTCACCGCGCACCAGGTTATGGCTGACTTTAAGCGCATCAATGAGGAAATGAACATCACCATTCTGATCAATATCCATCATGTCGATCTGGCCCTCGGCTATGCCCAGCGCGTCGTTGGCATCCGTGCCGGTGAGATTGTCTATGACGGTCCTTCAAGTCAGGTAACACAGGAAATCCTTGACAGCATTTACAATGGCTCTGCCGTCCCGCAGGCCGGCGGAAACTGATGAAGGGGGATCGTTTATGAAGCTTAAATCAACCGGGCATCGGGTTACCCTTTTTGACCGGATCTTCAAGCCTGAATCCATTACGCTTGAAAACGGTCACAGTGTTTCCCGACCAAGATCCCGCATGCCCTTGCTTGCTGCCATCATCATCCTCGTCCTTGTTCTCTCTGTCCAGGTAACCGGCTTTAATCTCAGCATTATCGCACGGCGCGGCAATCAGCTGACAAAAATCCTTTCTCAGATCTTTAAACCGGATTTTTCTTATTTTGACAAGGTCACCACGCCATTGATTGAAACCGTCAAAATGAGCATCATGGGCTCCTTCATTGGCTGTATCCTTGCTCTGCCTTTTGCCGTAGCCGTATCTGCAAACATCAATCATAACAAAGTGCTGCTCAGCATTCTGCGCGTCATTTTAAACATCATCCGCACACTGCCCACCCTGGTCATCGCGTCCATCAGCGCGCTGGTTTTCGGTCTGGGCACATTTGCCGGTACCGTTGCCATTATTGTATTCACCTTTGGCGTCGTCTCAAAAATGCTCTATGAGTCCATTGAGACCGTGGACATGGGCGCTTTTGAAGCGCTGGAATCCACCGGAGCCAACAAGTTCCAGGCTTTCTGGAGTGCGGTATTTCCTCAGATCCTTCCCACCTATCTCTCTCACTGCCTTTACAGCTTTGAGATGAATGTACGTGCCGCTTCCATCCTCGGATACGTCGGTGCCGGCGGACTCGGCATCCTCATTGATGAACGCATCGGCTGGCGCGATTACAACGGCCTTGGCACCGTTCTCCTCTCCTTATTTGTCACTGTCTTTATCATCGAAAACATCAGCCGCTTCTTGCGCAGCAAGCTGAGCTAAGGAGGGTCATATGCAATATAATCCGACGATTATTGAAAAATACGAAGCCCGTCCGCGCATGTGGTGGCTGTATACCCTCATCATCCTTCTCCTGTGTATTTTGCTCGGATGGTCCGGGTCAAGCATTACTTTTAACGGCGTCACGGCGAAGGGAACCGAGGTTGCCTCAGGCATCTTCTTTGGTCTGATCAAGCCAAACTTTGACATGCTGTTCACGACTGCCAAGGACGGTGTTCCCTACCTTCTCATGGAAACCGTCTGTATAGCCATTCTGGGAACCATTATCGGTGGCCTTCTTGCTCTGCCGTTTTCCTTCCTGGCCAGCAACAAAATCATGCCTAAACCCATTGCCTTTGTTTTCAATGCCCTAATCCTCCTCATCCGCACCCTCCCGTCCATGGTCTGGGCGCTGGTCTGGATCCGCGTAACCGGTCCCGGTGCTTTCTGCGGCGTTGTCACGCAGAGCATCTGCTCCATCGGCATGATTTCCAAGATGTACATGACCGCCATTGACGATCTCGACACCTCCATTCTGGAGTCTCTCGACGCCGCCGGCTGTACCAGCTTCCAAAAGATTCGATACGGGATCCTTCCTCAGCTTATCCCGAACTTCATTTCAACCATCATCTACCGGTTTGATATCAACATCAAGGACGCAACCACCCTGGGTATCGTCGGTGCTGGCGGCATCGGTGCAGCCCTGATTCAGTGCATCAATTCCCGTCGCTGGACAATGGTTGGTTCCTTCATCCTTGCCATGATCATTCTCATGCTGATCATCGAATTCTTCTCTACACGCATTCGCAGAAAACTGGCTCGTGGTCAGTAATTGACAGGCTGGCAATCGCCAGCCTGTTTCCAGTTTAGAAAGGCAATTATGAATCGCACATTCCACATTCGCTATACCTCCGACATTCATGGGCATTTCTTTCCAACAGACTACGCAACTACCGAACCTAAAAACATTGGCCTCATGCGCCTGATGAGCGAATATCCGCATGACAAGAATACATTGATTCTGGATGGCGGTGATTCCCTGCAAGGCTCTGCTCTCACCAATTTCTATGAGCGCCTCTCTGAAGATGAAAAGCATTTGCTTTTCCCCGACGGTTTTCTCCATCCCGTCTCTGCCATCATGAACATGGCCGGATATCAGTATGTCACCCTGGGAAACCACGATTTCAATTACGGGCTTAAAGAGCTGAATACCTATCTGCAGCACCTGAATGCGGTCTGCCTCTGTGCCAACATCGTAGACAAAGCAGGAAAGCTGCCCATTCAACCATATGCAATTCATACCCTTGAAAACGGCCTTCGCATTGGACTTGTCGGTGTATGCACACATTATGTGCGTGTTTGGGAAAAACCGGAAACTCTGCAGCAGCTACAAATACGGGATGCCTTTGAAACTGCTCGGGATCTGTATCCAGAGGTCCGCTCGCAGTGCGATTTCACCATTCTCCTTTACCATGGCGGATATGAGTGTGATCTTAATACCGGAGTCCGCCTTTCCAATGGCTCTGAAAACCAGGCGTATGAAATGTGCACCGCCCTTGACTATGATCTTGTTCTCACCGGCCATCAGCACATCGCCATGCCCGGACAATTCATTCACGATACCTACACTGTCCAGCCCCCATTTCGCGCACAGGGCGTCTGCGCCATTGATGTCACACCGGGCACTGAAGGCGCAGCCTTCACCAGTACCATTCTCCCTGCAGATCATGAACCGGATCCCAAGGCAATGGCCTTTTTAAAACCGCTGGAAGAGCGCATTCAGCACTGGCTGGATTTTCCCGCCGGACATCTTGAAAGTCCGCTTCCCTACGTACCTCATCTCACGGCGGCACTCCACGGCTCTCTGGTTGCCAATTTTATCAATACCGTTCAGCTTGCGCTTTCCGGTGCTCAGATTTCCACCTGTGCCCTTCCCAACGAATATAAGGGATTCTCCGAACACCCGACAATACGCGACATTGTGTCCACTTACATCTACTCCAATACCCTGGTTGTCCTTGAAATCACCGGTGCTGGATTAAAACAATACATTGAACGCTCCTCAGAATATTTCGATTTCGACAATGGAGTCATTAACTATTCTCCCGAGTTCATGCGTCCCAAAGTCCAGCACTACAACTATGATTATTTTTCCGGCATTGATTATGTCATTGATGTTTCAAAGCCCATCGGCAGTCGCGTCCTCTCCATCCAGTATGATGGACGGGAAATTAAGCCGGAGGAAACCTTCAGCCTTTGCATCAATTCATATCGTCACAGTGGTGCCGGCGAATACTCCATGCTCCCTGATCTGCCCGTTTTAAAAGACATTCAGGAAGATGTGGCGGATGCCATCATTGAGTATATTCTCTCTCATCCTGAGGTACACATTGACCGCCACCGTTACAGCACGATTCTTCCGGTGACTTGACTTCCTTTCCGATTTCAATGCTTGCTACGTCTTGAAACCGGACAGCCACATCTCCAATCCATATACATTCCTCGACCTCATCAATGCATACCAGTGGCCCTTCCAGCCACTGGTACTGACCCCGCTCGGGATCCTCCGGCCGAAGCACAAAGATTTCAAGTCGCACCCATATATTTTGAATCCGTGCCTGACGGCGATCGGGACATCTCTGTTTAAGAATGCGCAGGCGCTCTTCGATCCTCGCTGTCTGATCCTCAGAGAGCGTGCGTCTTGGTACATACAAAAGACTTTCCCGGGCAATCGAGGCGGAATATCCATCCAGTGCATCAAAGGCTGAAAACAGCTTTGCACGTCGGCCTCGTTCCATCTTCGGATGCCGGATTCCAAACCAGTCATCCTCATGTTGCGGACGCGACTGCAGAAAAATGTCGGCATACTTCTGCTTTCCTGGACTTGACTCAATTTCTGCACTGCTCAGTTGCCCCACAGCATCCATTGTCCTTGCTCCCTTTTTCCCTCTATGCCCGATGCCCGCCGATCTGCCTGCTCCGCTCAATGGCTGTCGCTCCCTGATCCAGACTGGTTCCCTTGAACAACAGTCCCGGACCGCAGCGCTCCCGTATCTCAAGCATGACCCGCTGTAGTCCCCGTTCCCGCTCCTCTTCTCTGTAATCACTGAAAAAGTCCAATTGGTGGTATTGTTCCCGACTCAGTTTCATGGCTGCCACATGGATGGTGCGAATCAGAAGCTCGGGATTGACCTGCTGGTCATAGGCGCTCAAAATCGTATTTATGATCCGGCTCTGATTCATTGTCGCCTGCGTCAACTGCAGGCATTTCCCTGCATGATTGGGTGTAAGACGCCCGTAATAATCCAGGTGAACCGGCCCACAGTAAAACCCGTTTTCCAGCGACTTGGGATCAAAACAGATGGTATATGCGACCTCACTGGTCATATATCCGTCGCTCTCAAGGCGCAATGCCAGCTGCTCTGCCATCTCCCGCAGTACAACGCGTGCCTCTTGGTACGTATAGGGCCGAGACAGCACCTGCCCCTGTGAAATTGACTTTTCCCTTGTTCGATACGATTTAATCGCATCCATGGTACAGGGTTCTATTCCCCATGCATGGTCCACAATAAGCTCGGCATTGATGCCGAAAATCCGATACAGCATCTCTTCCTGGCTCACCGAAAGCCGCGCCAGTTCTCCCATGGTGTGTACACCAATATGCAGCAGCCTTCTTGCTGTCCCCGGTCCCACCTGCCAAAAATCCGTCAGTGGCCGATGATCCCACAGAAGAGCGCGATACGACTGCTCATTCAGCTCTGCAATGCGCACACCATCCTGATCCGCCTGCTGATGCTTTGCCTCTATGTCCATCGCGACTTTCGCCAGGTACATGTTGGTCCCTATTCCCACCGTTGCTGTGATCCCGGTTTCCCTGAGAACCGCACGGATCATCACCATGGCCATATTTCTGGCGCTTCCTCCATAGAGATGCACATACGGCGTCGCGTCGATAAAGCACTCATCAATGGAATATACATGAATATCCTCCGGTGCCACATACCCAAGATAGATGCCGTAGATCTTTGTCGAAATGTCGATGTAATGCTGCATTCGCGGAGGCGCAATGAGATAATGAATCCGATAATGCAGGTGTGCCTCCGCAAACCGAATCTGCTCTTTTGCCTCAAACAGCCGCGGTCTTGAACTGACGCCATGTGCTTTTAAATTCGGAGAAACAGCAAGACAAATCGTCTTGTCCGTTCGTGATGCATCTGCCACCAGCAGGTTTGCGCGAAGCGGATTCAGTCCACGGTCCACACATTCCACCGAGGCATAATAGGACTTAAGATCAATGCAGATGTATACCCGCTCCATGCCCTCACTCTCCTGTTCATGCTGTCGCTTTTTATACGATATTACAGCAATTCTTAATTGTCAAGGAAGTTTTGTGCGGATTTTTTCGATTTCTGGGGTGTACAATTCAGCTGCGCTGTAATATAATATTGTAGGTTTACCTGCACTGATTAAGCCTCCGAAACACTGATGTTTCCTCGGATATCTATGATCATATCTCTCCGTTTTTCACTTTCTCCCTGCTTTTACAGCATTTGACTCCCTATTATCTTTCCCTTCTATTTCTAGACAGTGAGGTTCATTATGTCCATGTATGCTTTCTCATCTATTCCTGCTTCTGACTTTAACATCAGACTTGGAAAGAAAATCCGCAAACAGCGCAAGGCTAAAGGTCTTACATCCATGGAAACTGCACGCGCCATTGGAGTCAGCAGCCCTTCCGTTACAAATTGGGAAACCGGTCTTAACCGTCCAGACATTCCCAATTTGCTTCGCCTGTGTGAAGTACTTGATATCACCTTGCATGATCTCTTTGATTATTCCGGGAATTTAACCGATGAGCAAGCCTCTCTTCTAACCCTCTATGATAAACTAACGAAGGAAAATCAGCAGAATATTCTGTCGTTTATGAACGTTCTCCTGGATCGTCAACCAGTGGAAAAGGAATAACCTGTTTTCTTACCATACATTTCGTCAATCTTCAATTTTTATTGTCTGGGGGATTACCTTGAAAAAGCTTCGTATATCTGCACTCATCTTACTGTGTATTTTGGCTCTTATTTACTCCATCCTGCTTCAGCATTTCGGCTATCTGACCTATCTAAACAGCGATATGTCTTCCGAATTGGCTTTGGCTAAACGGCAAGTAGAAACGCATAGTCTTATTCAGATGGACTGGATCTATTCAACAGAAATTCACTCCATTCATATGAATCTGTTTTACGCCATTGCTTTTCTGTTTACCAGTAACTTCGAAATCGTGCGAATCATTGGAAATACGATTGGCTTTTTAATTGCAATGCTCTCTCTCTGGTTCTTTGGAACGTCTGTCGGCCTTTCCAATGCTGTCTCCTTGCTCCTTTGTGCCATGTTACCTCTTTCCCCCGGAACACTTTATGCACAAAATGTCACAATTGGTGGTTATTATATTATTCATTTCCCATTTGCCTATTTCATGACAGCTCTTTGGATCCATAATTCCAGCTCGAGAAAATTCACAGATTATCTGTTCTTTGTGCTATGCTTTTTAATGGGGCTTTTGTCCGTTCGTTATGTTCTATGCTTTGTCATTCCTATGTTTTTTTGCGCTTTCCTCACTTATCTGCAAAACGAGTCACATTCTCTGATTCCCGATAAAAACCAATCGCGCACACTTATTGCTTTTATCTTCTGTATTTGTGGATATGTCGTCAGTGAAATCGTTAACCCGCATCTTTTTTTGAGCGGAATGGGAAATGCTGATTCGTTTGTCTTTAATCCACAGGACCCTTCCGGGACCTTCCAAATCATGCTTACTGTTCTCTCGGACTTTTTAAAATTGATGGGATGGCGTCCCGAAACATCCTTCTTTTCTATCGCAGGTCTCCTCAATATTGCCATTTTAGGAGTTCTTTTTATCGGGATCATTATAAAAATACGAGCGTATCGACATCCTGAATGGTTTACAGAATCGGAACTATCCATTCTTGTCTTGTCTGACGTTGCTTTTTTTATCAATCTCGTTTGCTTTCTCTGCATCAAAGGGACCTATCTTAACCGTTACTTAATCATTGCTTTGTTTTATCTACTCCCTGCTTTAGGCATTCTTCTGAAACACGAGCCTTATTTCCGGCTGAAGTTTTTTATGGTTCTTCTGATGACCATAACGACAGTTGGAAGCAGCCTTCTTTTTTTTAAAACTACATATGATCAAAGCCAAGCATATGATCCATCCGAGGATGCGCTGATGGAAACCGCTAATGTTCTCCTCGACAATGGTTACAGCTTCGGTTATGGCACATTTTGGAATACAGGTATTATGCAGGAACGGACCAATGGTGCTTTATCCTTTTCTGCTGTCCGTCCTTTTGATACAGAAACTGGCGCTCCCTGCAACCGTTCTCTTGAGCCCATCCGCTGGCTTGAACCAACAGATGCCTCATCTCTTGATGCTGCCCCTGGGAAAACCTTTCTGATGCTGACTCAGGAAGAAGCCAGTGAGCTGGATGAATTCCTCTCCTTCTCTGGTGCTCCTCTGCTTTTTGCAAATGAGCAGTATCAGGTTTACACTTTTGAGTCCTCACAGAGCTTTTGGAATACCGTTTATTGGTCGACGATGAAGCTTGAAAACGCCAGTTTCCGAAATGGCACCTTCTTCATGGCGCCAAACGGGCGAATGCGAGTTCCAACATCTTGGCGGGAAGCCGGAGACTATATGCTTACGTTTACGATAAACCAGATGACTGGCACAGGTGGCAAAGCCCGGATTTATTCAACCAGTAATTTTACTCTCATCGCTGAAACCGATATTACTGAAGAGCAAAACACACTCCCCTTCTCTTTACCTTATAACGATAAATACTGGATGATTCTTTTTACGACTGACTCGGATACTTCTCTTCATTTTTCAAATCTTTCCATATCCAAGAACAGATAGTAGTACCTGAAAACGCTTTTCAGATCCACGTTGGACTTTTAATGCTGAGGAGGATTAAGCCTGAATTTAGGCCTTGAATCTAAATGGATACTTCAAAACGCAAACCTTTATCTTCTTTTTTAGTCCTGCTCCCTTGGACTATCCTTCTTCTTTGTTACCTCTTTTCCATTCTTTCCTTTTACCGTTTTGGTAGCAATAAGCTGAATGGAGATCTATCCTCCGAAATGGTAATGGCAGACTTTTTTAATAAAGAACATACTCTGCTGAGTAAAAACTGGTATTATTCGACGGGTCTTACCATTGCATCATCAATCCCTGCATTTCAGTTAGGCCTTCTTCTCTTCTCTTCGTGGCACATGGCACGTACATTTGCAATTGCGCTATTGATGGCCGGCTGCATTATCGCCTTTCTCTACGCTGCTTTTGCGCATGGAAAGCAGCCCTGGGCTATTTATGCTGTGTGCCTACTTACACTCCCGCTTGGAGAAGCTTATGCATTTATTCTCCCATGGGGAGGCTTTTATTCAATGTCCCTGATCCTCGCCTGTGTTTTATATGGCCTGATAGAACGTTATATTCGAAAACCACGGTACCAAAAGAAACTTTATCTCTTTTTCATTCTTTTAATTAGTTTCTGGTATAGTCTTAAAGGCGTTCGTATTTTCATGGAATTTACTTCCCCATATTGTCTTGTCGCGTTTCTCCCCTATATTCGGAGGTATTTTACAGCCAGCCTCTCTTCAAATCCGGAAGAAACAGAAATGGAACACCGTCGATTCTTTGTACTTGCAATATCGACCATCGTATCCTTTGTTGGCTGCATCATTAACTTCACCATTCTTTCAAAGCAATACTACGTAACCAATTATTCTGACACCGCCATACATTCCTTTTCACTTCTTGATTTTATTGGACATTTTGAATCTTGGAAAGTCTATCTTGGATTCCGGCCAAATGTTCCGTTATTCAGTCTTAAAGGTATTCTCGCCCTTGGATGTCTTTGTTTCCCGGTAATCATGCTAATTCTTTGCATCTGGGATGTTTTTACACGTAAAGATCCTACACATTCATTTGCTTGCTTTGCACTCTGTGGTTGTTTTACCGGAGTCCTGATTAATTGTACTTTTGGACAAAGTTCTTCAGAATATCATATCAGTTATTATCTTGTCGCATTCCTGTTCATGGTCACCTATGTTTTTTGCTTTATATGGAATCGACATTGTCATAAATTGTTTGGCCATATTCTATGCTGCTTGTTGTGTTTCTTTTTCATTCTTGTCTCAGTTGACTATATTCGCACTTCTCAAACGTCAACGAAAACACCGCGGCAAAAAGCAGTTGAATGGCTTGTTGAAAACAACTATACCATTGGATATGCCACATTCTGGGATGGCCATCCTCTAACCGAGGAAAGTGATGGTAGCCTTGAAATCATTGTATATGAAACTTGGGCAGGAGGAGAGCCATACAAATGGCTTCAGAGCGCTGCTCACATCACCCAAGTTCCAGATCAACCGGTATTCGTATACACCGATATCGATGAACAGGGGTTTATTCCCTTCCCAGGTACAGAAGATCATTTGGTGTATAATGAAAATGGCGTATATATTTATGCCTATGATTCCGGTATCGAGGTTAACCAGATTTTAAGCGACTACCATACTACCTATTGGGCTCAACAATGAGAAAAACGCACCGCAAGGAATTCCTTGTGGTGCGTTTTTCAAGATCTTTCGTAGCGCTGATCACTGCATGGTTACACCCAATCCATTTTCGTTATCAGCTTTTCGCTCATACAGTTTATATGTTCTGAGATCATTCAAATCAAACGGGCTGGTCTCCTCTGCAATCAATGAATAGTTTTCGCCAGGATCACGCCACCAGCAAACAACATAATCCGGCCTTGCATCCTTTAGGTAGCCATTAATAGACTCACGTTTTTCCTGAGTATCAAGATTATTATCTATAAAATATCGAAAAGACGGTAAACGCCCGCTTGCCAGATAAAATCCCTGATCATGACTGGTTAAATCAAGAAGTGTCCCATCTCCCTTCTCCTCAAGTATTTGCGCAAAGCGAGTCTGTGCCATTTCATCCCTTTTTACCATATGCAGAGGCCACGCCTGACAGCGAAAAATAACAAACGGAATCAAAAGAATTGTGCTAAGGCTGCAGAAAACCAACAGTATTGCCGGCTTTTGTGCCAGTTTCAGCCCTCGTTCCATCAACACGCCAATGCTGCAAAGACCTAATGTCATGAGAGGCGCAAATACAATAGCATAGTAAGGATGTGCTATACTTCCCCAATAGACTCCAAGCAAAAACACACCGGCACTTACAGAAAAAGACAGAGCCTTCAAAATAAACCCGCGTTCCTTCTTCATGCATTGATATAACAATGCTCCAAAACATCCAATAATCGTAAGATTTCGTACTGCCTGATTAATTGCCCCCTGCGTTCTGAAATAAGCTGCAGCATTATATAGATGTTCCTTAAATGACATGGTTGAATCACCATATTCAAAAATATTTTGAATAAAGTAAATGTCAAATGCCAAAATAAGTGTATGGTTCAGTAGTAAATAAACAATAGGAACTGCACAGATCACAAAAAAACCAATTGCCAACCAAAGAAGTGACCAAAGCATCTTTGAAGCGCCTTCACAATACAGAGTTGTTACCAGCATAAAACTTCCCAGCCCCAGAGCCAATCCACATATAGTGAACTTGATCATAAATATCCAGCCCGTTGCCAGACCAAAGCCAAACAAGAGCCCTTGTTCTCGTGAACGATCCAATTCAACTTGCTTATCCATAAGCCGCATAGCTGCATAAAGTATAAACGTCAAAGCAGGCAAGCAAAACTCCTCTGCACTTCCGCCCTGATTGAAAGCTGTGCACGAAACTGTGAAGGCTGCCATAATCGGAACCGCCAGCAATGCAGTTGCGCTACTACAATGAAGTCGGACAATCTTATACGTCAATAGCAGTGTTAGTGCAAGCGAAATAACTTCAAGAAAATAGACACCCAAAAAGCTCTTCTCACTCAGCAATGCGCCAACCGCATAGATCATAAAGATCAGGGGCCCTTTATGATCAAACAGGTCACGATAGGGAACAAGACCATGGATCATTCCTCGCCCTATCGTAAAATAGATATTAGAATCTGTCCAAAAATTAGTTGCATATAGCGGAGAACTTGTGCTGGCAGGCAACAATGCAAGTCCGGCACAAAACAGACAGAAAAGCACCACCACTCCGACTCTTTTTTTCTCATCAACGCCATTGATTAGACAAATACCTATTTTATTCCGGCGTTTTCCTTTATCCATTCCATTCACCTGCCCCCAGTTCTTTTATCGTCATCGACTCCGATCACGGACACTCGCTGATAAACTGTACCGGAGGTCTCTCCGGGTGTGTATCATCCCGGACATAGACACAGATCGTCTCTCCCTGTACAAGCGTTGGATCGAGTATCAGTTCCTGCTTATATCGTGTAAACTCCTGTAGGATATCTTCATGTTCATCCCGAATTAGCGTGAAACAAAAAGAAGGCTCTACAGATGGTCCTCCGATATAATCTGCGTAAGCATGAACCATTCCGTCATCATCATACCAAAAATCCATATATGCATTGACCAGTGAGACTTCCTCTAAGCAAGATTCCCACGAATCATAAAATCGATCTGAGACATCCTGACCATTCAAATAATCACTGAAGAAAGAACCGAATGCATCACTAAAGCAATCTGCACCATCGCCACTTAAGTGCCCAACATCATAAAAGTAAGAGTCCAGATCTGGCCAGAGTGATCTTTTCATTCTGGTAAAATCCCAAAATGGGATGTCATATTCTTGGCAAATTCTTTGAGCTTCTTCCGTAAATTCCATGTTTGGTAATTGCGAAAATGTAATGATAGAATGCGTTGGGGGAATGATTACTATAAGTTCTGCATTAAGCTTTCTGCAAGTATCCCGCAATTCAACCAGCCATCTCACCTGCTTATCAGGGATTCCCGGATATGATGCACCATTCCACGCATAGTATTCATATGCCAGCTTCTTGTTTCCATCTTCATAAACTAGTGCCCGTAAAAATCCATCTCCCTCATACTGTAATTGAGGATTCTTTGCATGCACTTCCTCCGCATAATACGTAGAGTTCTGATCAATGGTCAGTACCTTTTTCATATCCTCCCATGTCTTAACAGGATCACTCTTGAACACAAGTGCATTCTCAATCCACAACCCATTTCGCCAGGAAATATTGAGATAATAGATAAACCGATCCCATAAAGAATCAAAATGCGGCCAGATACGCTTGTGAAGATTGTAATCCTGAATGGATTCTACCCCCACTAAATCTCGCTCCAGAGCTAAAAGAAAATACTTCGGATGGCTATTCTTTTCCGCAAAACGAACAAAGGTTTCAACACTTGGAACCCTCATTCCAGGAATTCCAAGATTAAAGAACGTCAATCCTGTTTTATCCGTCATAATCTTTGGATTGATTCCATTGCGTATAACAGAGGACCCAATAACCACTGCATCAATATCATCTCTCTGTTTGAGCTCATGGATAGGCAAGTAAGAAGGTGTATCTCTTTTCAGAAAAAAAGTGTTGAGCAAAGAAAGCGTGCAATATACCAAAAGCAATACAAAAAGAATGATCGCTCCTCGCAAACTCTTTTTCATTGTTTTGTCTCCTTCTTGCCCTATACTTAATACATGGCATACATAAATCCAGTATTGGTTTGCGGAACAGCAAACCATAAAATACCGAAAAAGATCAGAAATACAATTACCGCTCTTTGAACCCTGCTCTTTTGTCCCAGCCAGGTAGATATCCTCTTTCCTTTTTCATGAATCATTGAAATCACGAACATAATGATTACTGAAACAGCCAAAATGAGATAGTCTGTCGGCTTTAGACTAAAGCGTGTAAAGAATCCAGAAAAAAGCTGCCCGATTTCCGGTTTGGTAAAGATATTCCCTATCATATGCAGTGCCTGCCCCAAAGACGCACTGCGGTCAAAAAACCATCCAATGTTGACAATAATAAATGTGCGAATCACCTTAAACCAAGCATGCCCGTTGGTTCTATGTTTCATCAAAAACGGTTCCGCCAGTGCGGAAATCGCAAGAATAATGCCATTATAGAGTCCCCATGCAATAAAATTGGAAGTTCTTCCATGCCAGAGACCCACAATCGCAAAAACCAGAATATTTCCGAGTGCAGCAGGGATTGTCCTTGAAAGTGTTTTTCTCCCTCGCTTTTTGAGTGTTTTGCTCAGTATTTGCATCGGTTTGGATAGTGCAAATGGATAGAAAACATAATCCCTCATCCAACTGCCAAGTGTAATATGCCACCGTCGCCAAAAATCGCCCAAAGAAGTAGCAAAGTATGGCTGTCTGAAATTCTCAGTAGGATAAATTCCCATCATCTGAGATATCCCCAGTACTATGTCAATACCACCCGAAAAATCAGCATACTGCTGTAAGGAATAAAACAGCACGCCAACCACTCCAAGCGTTCCTCCTACAGCAGCCTGGGGCTTAAAAATAGCATTCACAAGAATAACTGCCCGATCTGCAACAACCTTCTTTTTAAACAATCCCCATAAAATTCTAAGAAGTCCTCGACTTGTTTCCTCCAAAGGCACAGAAGATTCCTTTGCAAGTTGAGGCGCTAAATCATTGTACCGACAAATCGGTCCCTGAATGAGTAAAGGAAAATAACATGTGAAAAGAAGCAAACGAATATAATTACGTTCTGCATGATATTTCCTGTTATACACATCAAGCAGATAGCCCATTAGAGCAAAAGTATAAAAAGAAACACCTAACGGGATCTCAAAGGATGCCCATTCGACCTTAATGCCGAAAAGACGTTCACATATTAAACCAATATAATATGGCATCTGCGGAACATATTTCAAAGCACAAAGTAATCCAAAACATATCAAGAGTACTGCATACAACATCCTTCTGCGTTTTCTGCGCAGTTGCTCTCGCCTTGTTCTTCCACTTTCGCTCTTTTTATCTGTCGCATGTTCCATTTCAGCTTGCTGGTCAATGTAGATTGCGCCGACATAGGTAACGCTCGCAGCAATCACCATAAAACAAAGCCCCTGCCATCCACTGGTACTATAGATGAATAAACTCATTACAAGAAGTACAAATGGCTTTATTGGAACTGGTGCAAGATTCTGAATCAGTACCATCGGCAAAAGAAAATCCAACAGTTTATATGTCGTCATGTTACCTACCTGTTATTGGCGATTCCATCACTTTGCATTCTTATCGTGGCGCCAGGCAACGCGGCAATCATTAAAAAGACAGGAACAAATCCAAAGATATACCTGCTTCTTGCCTCCCAAAGCATAAGGAAAATCAGCACACCAAGCGCTGCAATCTCCAGCATTGCTTTTTCATATCGCCTGGCTATTAATTCCAAAAACACCTGTGCGCATACCAGAAACATTTGAGAAAGCCAGATTCCCGTCGCAATCGCGCTATAGATAGCATTATATCGTCCATCTTCAAGGACGATCTCAGAAACGATATTTCGCCGAATTGGCCGATCATCCAGCATCTCCGTCATACCGAATGTCCCATCTGCAACAATGGCACTATTTTTCCTGAAGAGTGCCAAAAGCAGCCGATTTGGGTAGCGAAGGGAATAGATCTTATCTTTCATTCTTGAATAGATGGAGTCCATGACTTCCTTATGGCTTGCGCCTTCATCCATCATCTTCCACGTAAGCGCATAGTCCATGGAAAATCCACCATATGGATTGTCTGCATCCGGAATAGACATCATTACCCAATGAATAATAGGGGTGTTTTCCTGATTATAAATCGAGCGATCCAAATAGCGATCCAGCACATAGTTATGAACAATGACCGTTCCGCCTGCTGAAAGTGCAAGGGAAAGCAGAACACAGAGAAATGCCTGTTTTGAATCGGGCATCTGCAATAACCACAGAATGGACGCGGCAATCAAAACGATAAAAACCGTCATCTTGATTTGAGCACCGATGAATACCATGCTCCCGCACAATAGAGCAAACATGATTCTTTTTCTGCCTGTATCAGCCGAAAGTGTTTTTAATGCAAATTCCAAAGAAAAGATAATAAATGGCATTGAAAATGTATCCGTATACAGTACCGTAGAAGCAAGAAGCATCGGAATGCACAGGGCAAGCATCACAACGACCCTTAAAACACCCCGATTTCCGTCAAATCTCCGGCTGATTCCAAACATTGAACCAAACATCAGCACATACAAAAACATTTGAATGACAGCCAACGGATAAAAAGTATTTTCAATTCCCAGTGCGAATAAAACCCGATAGATTCCCGTCAAAATCAGAAGAAAGCCCCATTGATTTGAAAATCGGCAGAAATATAGAATAAAATCTGAACCGATGTCAAACGCTCCATCCCGAGCCAGTTTTTGGGATGCCTGATAAAGCATGAAATTGTCCCCGGAAGGTGTATATTCCATCCAGTATCCAGCGAGCAAAGAAATGATAGCAAAAATAACGACATATAGAATTCCAGCGATCCTGGATGCTTTTTTCATCTGCTGCTCATCAAGAACTTCCATTCTACTGTCCGCATACCCAATCATTTCCATTGATACAACAAAGCTGAGGATCATCAGGATCCAAGAATAGTGATAGTTGGCTCGTCCAAATGGCAAGATCATCATATTTATTGTTGAGACAACACTCGCAAATAAAAAGAGCCAAAGGCCGATTCGTATCAACCGTTCTCTCCCTTGAACACGTTCCATATTCGTTCCCCCTTTCTCCGTTAAATTTCATGATTGGGTTTGCTGAGAAACTTCACAGCAGACTACTTCCTTGCCACTTTTCTCTCCAGGCTTCTTTATAGAGCTGCAGATCTGCCTCCCACTTTTCCTTTTCGGTCTCAGACAAACGCTCGGAAAAGTCATATGTTTCTTTTAAATACGTTCCAAGATAACGCGTTACCTTTACTGCACCATCCGGATTTAAATGAGACTGCGGATCATAGCAATCCGTTGTAAAGTCTACCAAATCAGATTGATCAAATAAATTTAAAAAAGGTACCTGCCAGTCGAGAGCCAGAGCAGCAACACTGTTGATGATTTCCTGTTTTTCCTTCTCTGCGGGGTAAGGAATGCCGACCAGAACCGGCTCCACCCCTTTTTCTCTGCAAAGAGCAACAATTTCCGACAGTGCTCGTTTTCCGGGTGTTTCGCGAAAATCACATTCCTGTGTCCGCTCATATTCTGCCGGTTCCTCCCGCCCAGCTCTAAGCTCTGCTCCATACATAAACGGATCTGAGTCACAGATTCGCTCTGTGGATTGCGTCATGAGCTCTTCCCATCTTGAATGGTAGGCAATCAGCGGAAAAAGAAATTCTCCTTGCCGTTCTCGTGGAAACAACGCATGAATTGCTTTTATTTTATGAATAGACAGAGGCCATGAATCATAAAACAAGTGACTAAGCGAATATGTTGCTGAGCTTTCTGCCTGTACCTTATCCACATAGGCAACATCAATTACCGCAACTTTCGGAACATGGAGATCAAATGCGCAGCGCATGGTCCAAAGTGTTGCTTCCAGTGTTTCCGCAGCGTTTCCAAGATTGTAGGACCGAAGTCCTGTCTGTTCGTATAGCTCCGTTGGATAGATTGCATCCATGACATGCGATGTTCCAAAGAAGAGCACATCATAATTTCTGTCTGCCTCAAGAAAATGGGCGTTTTTATTTCTTGAATCTTCTCGAAGAAACACATGATTCAAACACAAAATTCCCACGCAAAATACAAGACAGAAGGAAAACATATACCAAATGATTCTTTTCATTTCCTACCTCAAAAGTGGAAATAGATAAAGGACTGTGATTCGTATCCTGCCCCCCAAATTCCAAACACAACAATCAAAAGCATCGCAACAAGAACGACAATTCCACGAACCCAGTAAGGCTTCCCATTAGAAAAGTCCAAGACTTCGTTTCCTGTCTCATGAATCAGATCTATGCTGAAAAGAATAACAATTCCAAAGATCAATACGACGGTATTGCTCAATGTAAAACCCGTTGCAAGTAATGGTGCATTGAATCTCGTGATCATTCTCATGATCATATGAAGCGCTCCGCCAAGTGAATTTGCTCTGAAGAAGATCCATGTAAAATCGAGAATCAAAAATGTAAGAAGTGTCCTTACTATCCGATTCTTAATGACTCTCTCCGTTTTCAATTGCTTTTCAGCAATTTGCAGCAATCCATTCAGCAGTCCCCATGCCAGAAAGGACAGCGTCGCTCCATGCCACAAGCCGCTAAGGCCAAAAACGAGGAGGATGTTTAGTGCCCACCGAAAGCGCGAGCAACGATTCCCCCCAAGGGGAATATATACATAGTCTCTAAACCACCGTGTCAGACTTCTGTGCCATCGTTTCCAAAATTCATGCACTGAATCCGCCAAATACGGTTGAAAAAAATTCTGCTCGAGCTGAATACCAAACAGTCTTGCACTCCCGACTGCAATCAAGCTATACCCACAAAAATCTGCATATATCTGAATCCCATACAAAAGTGCAGCAAGAAAAATTTGTCTTCCCGCAGCATAAACCCACTGTCCATAGATGGCATCCACATACAAACCAATCCGATCCGCAATCCACAATTTTTCAAAATACCCAAGAACAATCATGGAAACACCTTTACGGTAGGTTTCAAAGTTAAAATCTTCCGCTTGATTGAGTTGTCCCAGGAGACGGTCTGTTCTTGGAATCGGGCCTGACGCTACCTGGGGAAAAAACAGAATATACAACAGATATTTGTTCAGGCATTGCTCCGCTTTGCATCTTCCCCTTCTGACATCCACAAGATATCCAAGTGTGCCAAATGTATAGAAACTGATCCCTATTGTTGCCACAAACGAATTTGATGGGCTCCCGATTGAAACAGGAAAAAAACGATTTAACAGCTCAACAAAGAAACCTAGATATTTGGTAAAAATCAGTGGTAAAAGATTAAACACTGAGATGATTAAGAGGAGGATCCTTTTTTTATTCTCCTGACTCTTTTCTATCTGTTTTGCCCCAATCCAACTTAGCAAAATACAATAGATAAGCGGAATGAAAAAAGTCCAGCCAAAGAAAAGACAAAAGCCCAAACTAGTGAAAAGCAGCATCGCAAACCGATGCTGCTTTGGAATTATATAATACAGCAGACTGGAAATAAAGAGAAATACCAAATATGAAATAGATGTAAATAGCATATGGTTTCCTCCATTTCAGTTTGCTGTCCAAGAGTGTCTGCACACTTTCAGAGTCTTAAATCCGTTTGGCCAGTGTCTCCGGACTAATGGCATACATCAGTGCGGTTTCCCTCGTAATCATGCCCGATTTTACAAGGCGCTGCAATTCGCCATCCATGGAAATCATTCCCTGACCACCGCCAGCATAAATGGCATTATCAATTTGGTGCGTCCGACCATCACGGATCAGATTCTGAATTGCAGGGGTAACCGTCATTACCTCAAATACCGCAACAAGACCGCCATCCTTCTTTGGAATCAGGCGCTGTGAAACAACAGCCCGCAGAATCATTGAAATCTGCACACGCACCTGTGCCTGCTGTTCTGCCGGGAAAGCATCCAGTATACGGTCAATGGTTTTGGCTGCGCCTATGGTATGCAGAGAGGACAGTAGAAGGTGGCCGGTTTCTGCAGCAGTAATCGCCGTCTTAATCGTCTCAAGGTCACGCATCTCACCCAGCATGATGACATCTGGCGCCTGACGCAGAGCAGCGCGCAGCGCGCGGGCAAAGCTTGGTGCATCATTGGGAATTTCTCTCTGGCTCACCAGGCATTTCTTGTGTCGATGAATGTATTCAATTGGATCCTCGATTGTCACAATGTGGCCATCTCTCGTTGAGTTGATTTCATCGACCATACAGGCCAGTGTTGTGCTTTTTCCGCTGCCGGCTGGCCCTGTAACCAGAATCATTCCGTTCCGATGATCCGCCAGTCGAATGACCACTTCGGGAATCTGCAGCTGTTTGTAATCAGGAAGTCCAAACGCAACCGTGCGGCAGGTTGCAGCGACTGTATTGCGCTGAAAATAGGCATTGCAGCGAAAACGGCTCAGCTGTTTCAGCGAGAACGAGAAGTCATCATCCCCCTCGCGCTTCAGCAGGGAGAAATCTCGACCCGCCAGATCATATGCCTGCCTAACCAGCTTTTCACTGTCATCCGGCAAAATGCGATCATCGCTAACCTTGACTAATTGTCCTTTGACCTTTGCCGTTACCCAGGCACCCGGAATAATAAAGATATCCGATCCGCCCATTTCAAAGGCTTTATTTAGCAAATCCGTCAGTTCCATTTTATCTCCCATTATCCATTCTGTGTGGTCAATCGAACATGTCCCCGCCAATTTCCGATGTGAGGCTGTGGCTCGCCCAGCTGAGTCTCGGCAATTCACTGAGTGCTCCCAGATTTACTGCACAGGAAAGCGTTCGAACGCCATCGGTTTCCTCCCAGAAGATCTGGCCATTTTCGAGGCTGAATTTGTATTCCAGCGTCTTCTCTATGGCTTCCCTGTATTCATCCTCAGATGTTGCTTTTTCTGCGCACCGCTTCAGTATCTCATCCAGTTCACCATAAGTACGCTCTGCGCAATTCTGCAGATCATATACAGACTGAATCACCTGAGTGCTGCGCATGCTGAAAGAAAGGTCTCCTCTTGCGCTCATCAGGGAAAGGATACCCAGTACACTCATGCTCAGCACGACAACAATCAAAATCAGAGATGCAGCTCCGGGGCCAAATGCAATTCTGTTGCGCTGATTCACTTTGCATCCCCCCAATATCGTTCCGCATTCAATGAAAACAGTTCTGTATCTCGGTTATAATATGCTGTAAGCTCGCAGGACCATAACTGTCCTGCAGCAAATTCATGTGTTGTGGTTTCTGCACGCAATACATAATTTTTATTATCCCGGACCCAGACACCATGCGCACTCTCAAACCCGAAATTTTTGAGCTCCTCCTCGGGCTTTTCACTGGCCTTTAGTGTATCCAGCACGTTCTGCGCCTCTGCCAGCGCCTCGGTTCCCACAAGTGACATGTGGCTTTGGGTCTTTGCAGCCACAAAAAGCCGAATCAGCACTGTCGAGGAAAGCATGAAAAATAAGAGTGCAATGAGAATTTCAACCAGCAGTATATTTGCACGGTTTCTCCCCTGCATATGATCCCTTCCTTAAGCGAACATGATTATTCAAAAGATCTGACCCAGGCCCTGTCTCAGCGGGCACAGGTAAGATAGATGCGAATGTCTCTTGACTCTCCATCTGCATCCTCTGCAGATATCGTAAGAAGATTTCCATTAAGCTCTGCATGAAGGCTGGATGCCGCGCAAATCTCTTCTCCCATATCCGGTTCAAAGTCATATCGTTCCCGGGCAAACTGCTCATACAGCTTCCCCTCATAGACATAAAGCCTCGTGACATATGCTTCTTCATCAAAGGATTCGCGGAGTGTGATCGTATCAATTCCATCAAAGGATTCGACAAAGACCCCACCCTTCTGATCGCCATACCGCACCATACTTCTCAGATAGCTCGAAAGGATTCTGTCCCTGCGGTTTGTTTCCGTATCATGGATGGTATTGCGATACATCTGGGAGCCCAGCAAAACCATGAAGATGGACATGACGGCAAACAGCCCAAGGAGTACAAAGACAAAAACGCCTGACATGCCATGCTTTTGTTCCCTGTTCACGGCAGTGTTGCCCCCTTTTCCATCACATAGATTTCCGGCAGCTGATTGGAGGCAAAGGCATTGTATGTAACAAGATAGCGATTCTCATTATATGCAAGCCCATAGTTTTCTCTCAGATAGGAAAGATCATCCGGGTAAGCCCCTTCAACCGCATAGCAGGTAATGGCTGCATTTTTCACTGCATTTTGCACAAATTCGGTTTCGGCTCCGCCCTGCGAATTCGAAATTCGAGTGATTAAGACGGCCACAGCAGCCACCAGCAATACCATAGCCAGAAGCACTGCAACTTCTCGTTTTAGCATAGTTGTTTCCTTCCCGATTACAGCATGCTTGAAAGAATACCGGCCATAGGAAGCATCACAGAAAGCAGAATTGCACCAATGACAATAGACAGAAGCGCGATCAGGGTCGGCTCTATGATGGACAGGAGATGAGCAATTCCATCCTCAATCTGGCCTTCATAGATGTCCGAGATCTGCTGCATCACCTGATCTTCCCGTCCGGCTGCCACTGCCATATGGATCATCCTGCAGTGAAGAGACTCAAACAGTCCGGACTTGCCAATGCTGTCTGCGAATGGCTCTCCGTTTTCAAGCTCCTCCCGAACGGTCTTCACTTTGCTAAGGGCTTCCTCATCATCAATGACGCCCTCAATCAGTCGAAACGCCTCTCCGGTAGGAAATCCACTGGCAAACATCATGGCGAGAATATCCGCAATCCTGGATGCAGACATTTTAATGCTCAGCTTTTTGGCCGGCGGGAACAGACGCTTAAGAAATGCCAGAACTTTGGGCCGCGCACTTGTCCTCAGCAAAAGTACACAGACAAGCGCCGCTACCATGATGATTGCAATCAGAATCAGCACAATCCATCCAATGTTGGATCCGATGGCCATGAGTGCATTTCCGGAACCGGAAACACTCATTCCCATGCTCTCAAGCACTCGGTTAAAGACCGGAAGAACTTTAAGAAGCATAATCAATACAATCACAACCAGAAGAGCAGAAAGCACCAGAGGATAGGTAACCGCACTGACAATTGCTGTGCGGATTCGATCCTGGCGGGCGTAATAGGATGCAAGACCGCTCATTACCTGATCCATGTGTCCGGATGTCTCACCAATGCCAACCATCTCTACAAGATAATTCGGCCAGCAGTCATCCTCTTTAAGCGCCTCATACAGCGATCCTTTTTCATTCAGTGCCTGAGAGGCTTTTACATAATGCTCATGGTAGGGACTGTCCTCACTTGAATTGGCCAGTGTTTCGAGCCCATCATATAAAGGGAGACCCGCATCGAGAATAAGTCCGATCTGGCTGCAAAAGCTCGAAAGTTCTGCTGCCGGAATGGTCTTTTTTTCCCTCTTCTCCATAGCTGTATCTGTCCTTTCAATAAAAGCGTTCCGTTGTGTAGGTTTTGACTTTCAGCGCATTTACCGCCACTGTTGGATCAAAAAACTTTTCCTCTCCATTTACGGTAGCTACCGTCCATGCATGATACTGTTTGTCAGCATATCCGATCATCAGCTTGGCCGGAATCCCCTGAACCCGAAGCATGCAGACCGTAATCGCAGAGAGATCCTGACAGATGCCCATCTGTCTGGTGAAGCTGTCCTCAATATCGGGAAGCACCTCCGCACCCACGGACTTTGCACGAACATAGTCATAGGCAAAATTATTTGCCATGTAATTGCAGACAATATCGTACACCTGAGCAGGGCTCTGCCCGGTACACAGCAGTCCGGATTCGATGACTGCGTTGGTCACCTGTTCATAATCCACATACTGATTGGGATATAGGAATGGTTCTGACTCACTTACAAGGTTGACCGATACCGTTATCTTTCCCGCAGAGCTGTATTTTTTCCCGGTTACATTTTCATAAAGTGAGATATCATAAGTGCCCGATCCCAGCTGAAGTGGGAAAACTTCATAATCACCGTTTCCATTCAGATTATAGTCAAGTGTCGTTCCATCCTTTACCACTCTGAGTTTCAGCCGGTGACTCGTCGGATTCATGGTGAATGCAAGAAAGTATCCCTCCGAAAGGCTGCTGGCATCAACAACCAGATCCTTATCGTTATAGATGACCTCCATTTTACATTCCGGCCATAGTGCATCCGCTCTCACAACAGCAGGCAGGCAGAAAAAGAGCAATGCGCACATGAACAGTGCCAGTATGCTCCCCCTGCTTGTCATACTTTGTTTCACCATAAAGGCTCCTTCTTTCCAGATGCCGGTTTAATACCCCAGCTCAACCAGATCCAGATAATTCCCCTGTGCATCAAGGAATACGATTCCCCAATACCCCGGTTGATTTGCAATGACGGTGCCGGTATATGTTCCCGATTTTGTCAGTTCAAAGCTGTCAAAATTAATCGTCACATCCGGATCATATACCATGGCAGATGCTGCTTCTCCGCCCAGCACAAGCCGGAAACTGACCCGGTCACCCTTGCGTCTGAATCTTGCAACATTTTCCATTGTCGGAACCGTTGTCGTTTCGACAGCTGCCTCATTTGATTCCTCAGATTCAGCCGATTCGCTTGTCGTAACGGCGGTTCCCTCACGCATATAGGCCAGTGCTTCAACGCCGTAGCTTCCCTCAACCTTCGGTTTCCATGCATCCGTCGCAATAACCGCCGGATTTGTAATGGTTTCCTCCGTGTTGATGATGCAGCCTTCTTCCATCGTTACATAATAGTTGCCCGCGAACTGCAGAGAAGAAGGTAAATGGACAATAAAGATGACACCGCTGCCCCACATCAGTCCATCCAGTTCTTCCTCATTCAAAGCCCGCATTTCAACATAATTGGTGTCATTGAATGCCGTACTGAAAATATCTGCACCATTCATAAACAGATGCAGCATCCCAGGTCCCGCCTTGACGTCTTCTCTCGGCAGGCTGATCTGAAGGGTATCACAGAAGTTCTTTGCTGCCTTGCTTTCCTTCGGATAGAACATAATGTAACCCATCACTTTTGAAAGGTCCAGTTCACGGACACCCGAATAGGGCTGTGCCGGGCTTCGTCCCTCTGCCCACTCCGCCGCCATTCCTGTTCCGGTCAAGAACATCATCATGAAAGCAATTAAAAACCAACTTCTGATTTTCATTCAAACTTCTCTCCTTCGCGAATGCGCCGTGCCACACAGACAAAGCGCCCATTCTTTCGGTTCGCCGCACACGTAGTTAACGTGATAAATTCGTCTCCGAATTCCACATCTATCCCGGTATCATATAGCTGATTTGCACGAACTTCGGCAATCCATTCGTCAAACTCCCGCCGATACTGAATATCTACATTATAACGGAACCCTTCCTCATCAATATCATAATCCGCCGAATAAAATGCTGCAAAAATGACAAATTCCTTATGCTCCATAAGGTTGTCAAACCTAAGGATCTTCCGTTCCTCCCAGTATTCCTTGCGATAAAACCGGACCAGATAGCCAAACATGTTTCCGTTCAGCATATGATGTCCGCTGATGATCAGATGATAGCTTGGGGTATATGGATCGCAATTGGCATCCAGGATCAGCTGGCCATTTTTATTATACTTGCCATAGAAATCATGCTTCAGATAATAGTCCTCATCTTTTTCTGCGCTCTGCACCACCGGATAATCCACATATGTTCCGGGAATCGTGAGCCAGCCAACCAGATCATGGTTAATGTCATAGATTTCCTTGAGCTCAGGCAATATTCGACTCTCGCTGAGCTCAATCTTCTCCTTTTCAGGATACGGGGACACCGTATCGGTATGAATTCGCCGGTCCGGTGTTGTCGTCGGTTTGGGTGAGGGCGTAAACACAATCACAGGGCGCGGCTTTGGCGTCGCCTTGCTCTTTGTGGCTGCCATCAGAGTTCCGCTTTCATCAATGACGGAAAGCTCACGAATCAACGTCTTTTCTTGATTAGAGGCAGTATCCCATTCTTCGGCATCAAGCGCTGAGACAAGCGATCCATTAAGGCTTCCGATCATCAGGTCGGCCGCCAAGTCCTGTTCACGTTCATCCTCAATGATTGCCTGATCGGTATCCTCTGGTTCCTGTTCAGTTAGTCCGTTGTCGATCGCTGCACTGGCGACAAAAACGTCCCGCATGACAGACATCTGGGAAATCCATTCCATCTCAAGCGTCTTAAGGTTGATAGAAGCATGGGTTTTCTCTATACCCGGATCTTGAAGGCTTCCCTCTGATATCGGTTCTGGAGTCTCAGTCCTGGGCGATGGCTCTGCTGATTCCGGACGGGACGGCAATGCCGTAGCGCTAACGATTTCCTGGGATGATGTCGATTCGTTTGCAGGCCATTCAGAAACAGATGAACGGTCCGGCTTTTTCTCCCCTGTTTCTCTCTGGAATTCAGCATCCTCCCCGGTAGGAGAGACTTCTGGTTCTGTGGTTAGCCTGGAGTCGCCCGTTCCCACTGTGGAAGAACGCGTCTCGGAATATTCTGCATCCGGATCGTGGGTGTTTTCCGGGCGAAACGGCGTTATCTCCGGCAGGATTGTCTCCGGCGCCCCTGTTTCACTTGTATGATCTTCTCCAAAAACAGTTGCAGCAGGAACCGGTGAACCCGATTCCTGCATGCTGTCTAAGGCGCGCTGTCGTATAGACGAGAGCGAATCCATCCCAGTAGAACTGCCTCTTGACTGCACCAGATAAAGGATAGGATATGAAAGCGCAATCGCAAAACAAAGTGCCGCAAGAATGATCAGGATCACTCTCAATTTCGGATTCATGCCTTGCCCTCGGTCTTTTTATTCTTTCTGCCAGCAAAGATCAAAACAAGAACAATTGTAAGCCCTATGCCACCGAAAACAAACGGATACACCGGTACTTCATCGCCCGTCTTTAACAGTCCTCCATACAAAGGCGTATCATAATCAAAGATGTCGATCAGCTCTTCCAGTTCTTCCTCTGTATGTTCAACAAAGGGAGATGGCGGAGATTTCGGTGTGTCCCCGGGATTGGTTGGTCTTCCGGGGATGCGCACGTTCACAAGGTCATATCCGTTTACACTTGCATAATAGCCGGGAACGCCGCTCTCACGAATTGCATATTCGTAGGTCGTTCCATAGCCATCATCAAGTGGCTGGTGCTCAAATGTGTAGTTCCAGTCCGTGGCTTCGCTCACCGTCTGATTCGCCACGATCTCCCCATTGCGAAGGAGGCTGACGGTAATGGAGGTTGGCTGCGAATAATTACTTGAGCTCATTGCTTCAAGCTCTTCAAATGTAATCTCACGCCATGTCTTATGTCCGGTGATGTCAATATATCCGGACGGTTCATTGGGAATCAATGTATTCGTAATGGTTGTTCCGGCGACAGATGCCTCATAAAACTTAACCGGAACCTCATCTACAGTATACTCAATGGTCGTTCCATCCTCAGTAACCTGAGGCAGCTGTTCAAAGACGTAACTCCATGCATTTGTTCCAATGGTCCAAACCGGTGTGTTCCCGGTCAGCTGTCCATTCGCATACAGATTGACGGTAATGCTCGACGGACGAGTATTGTATGTGTTGTTTTCATCCACCCATACCTTCATGCCACGAAGCGTGATTGGCTCCGGAGTTGGGGTCGGGGTTGGCGTCGGGCTCGGAGTTGGTGTTGGTGTCGGAGTGGGAACTGGTGTCGGAGTCCGAACCGGCGTTGGGGTCGGGGTCTGGGTCAGCGTATTTGTGATTGAATAATCTGTGTTATCCACATAGGAGGAATAGAACTCATTGACATATCCCTCAATAACGGTATAGGTAATCATACTGCCGGAAGAGGTGTAAATCGGCAGATCCCTGAATGTATACCGCCATGTATTGGTATCTGTGCCTGTCCACTCCGGTTCATTGGTCATCTGTTCACCGTTTCTCAGCAGGTAAACATTGATGCTGTCCGGGCGCGTTCTGTATGTGTTGTTATAGTCAACCCAGTATTTAATGCCACTGACCTGACGCCAGAGCTCCGGTTTTGACTGAACCTTCTGTGTCCCGGAAACCTGGGCAAGGAATGGATCGAGTTTTAACACAAAATTGCTGTATGATGGAATCTTCGTTGCGACTCCATAATACAGGCCGTCTGTGAGGCCGGTAATTGTTGCCATTCCAGCCGAACTCAATTGCGCCGTTTTTACAGGCTTAATGCTGCTGTTTGCGGCTATAACATCTGCAATCTTTTTTATAACCGCCTTAATGTCCTCCGGATCAATTTCCTTTCCAGGCTCCACTTTTGGCATGGAAATAGACGAAAATGCAGCATCCATCGTCCACGCGGTCCCGGAAGCAGTCCCAACCTTATAGATGGAATATTCCACATCTTTCACATCAACCAGTGAAACGGCTTCCGACAGGGAAAGCTCAATAGTGGCAGCAAAAGCCGAAACCGCCCCCAAAAGCAGGCAGATCATGAGAAAACAGAAAACGACTTTCTTCAGGAGACTGCATGAAGAATAGTGACGTCTGGCATTTATTGCATTGCTCATACGCATTGCCTCAACTCTAAATTATTTGAAAAAAACTGCTATACCGGATCAGAATTCCCGTTTCTTTTCAGTTCCAGGATGCTTAAAATTCTTGTCACTCGGCATTTCCCACGGGAACAGACAATAAATGATACCTCTCTCGTCGTTTTAGCGAAAACGATTTCATAAAAGTATCCAATTACAGCCGATACAGTATACATGAAATGCATGTCTTTTGCAAGTTCGCCAGGCTTAAATTCTCATTGTTTCGCCAGTTTTTACGCCCGGAAGCGCCTGAGTTTCTTGCTCTTTTCTGCGGTAGCACAGACGCGTATGTTTTATGCTCGCTGTTTTTGATCCCGCTTCCGCCGGATTCCTCCATATGCAATAAGGAACAGTAATGCCAGGCATCCTGCGATATCCCCTGCCAGCCATACCGGATTCCCGGTAAACCCGACCTTTACTGTATCATTGATACCTGCAGGGATGGTCATTGTAAGTCGATTTTCATTTCCCCGATATGTCTCAATTGGTTTGTTACCAAGTGTAACTGAATATCCCTCAAAGGCATATAGAGGAAGCGACACTGTTGTCTCCTCACGGGTTTCAATCTCAAAGGACATATCCGTACCTGCTCGATGAATATCTCGAATTTCACCTTCACCCATCAGGCGGATACTCCGATCATTCGCCTGAGACGCAATCGTTCCCTCAAAATTATAGTCTCCGAACAGATGCAGCCATTCTGTAGTTCTGCCGTAAGGAACAGTATCTGTATTCAGCGTTTGCATGCGTTCAAGCGGCAATGCAAAAATCAGGGACATACCAAGTGCAATCAGCACTGCATGTTCGCCCAAACGGCGATATGCAGTGGCTGCCGGAACTGCGCAAAGGCAGAGTGTCACAAGCAACAGGCGCCACGGAAACTGAATGTAGCTGGTAATACGACTGGTCAGCCGGTCCACCATAGGCCATGGGAAATTTGTTGTGCTCATAAATGCGGCACATATCCCGACGACGGCCATGCTCCGAATCAGCAGGCGATTGTGCTCCTCGGTTTTTGTTCGTATGGATGAGTACAAATACCCTATGATACCACAAAGCAGCGGAACACCGATTTCAATTGCCCGATAGCTGAAATGGTCATTTCCCCACACCTGGTCAATCCCGGAAAAGGTAGCGAAAAACAGCTGTGCAGGTTCTATTGCCTTATACACCGTATCCCGCATCATCATGGTTGCTTTCACGCCCTGGCATGACAGTGTATAGAGCGGCACCAGGACAGGAAGCGCCAAAAGGAAGGCAAAGACGGCCGAAAGAAGCAGAGAAACCAGACGCTTCCCGCGGAAAATTTCCGGGAGACAAAGCACACATGCGACAAGGCAAAGAACCGCTGCAAAAAGCGTTGTAATAAAGTGTGCATAGAAAAGTGCTGCCGCAGAGAGTGCAAGAGCCGGCCACATTTTCTTATCCTCCCGCAGGACAGCATAAAGAAAAAGAAGTACAAGCGGCAGAATGCCCATTGCCAGTGATTCGCCAAACGCACTTCTCGTATAGAGATCCGTCAGGCGATATGTTGACAGGGTATAGAGAATAGATGCAACCTCTGCTGTTCGTTTATCGGATGATACCTTTTTGGCAAAAGCGTACATCGAAAACGCCGTCAGTATATTGGTTCCGATCAGATAGCAATGCAGTGCATACTGCATGGTCGCGCCTGCCATCACCAGAATGGCAAGGGGATACAGGAAAAAATCCGGATAGAAAACTGCCGCAACCCCGCCAAAGCCATTATTCATCGTCGGATAGAGGCGTACCGGAAACTGTCCGCTTTTGAGGCCGGAGATCAGCCCCGTCAGACGTTCCCAGTGATAGAAAAGATCATCTCCGACACTCAGATCCTCTTTGAGACAGGGAACGCTGGCCAGGAATGCCGCGCATACCAGCAAAAATCCCGTTGCCACATTTTCGCGGGTCAGTCGCCCACATTTCCACAAAAGAAGCAGCGCCGTTGCCAGGAGGATCACCAGACTGTATGTTATCCGCCGATCAATGGGCGACGTGCTCATCAGCGCAATCGAGTTAATCTGACAATCGGTCTCGCTCTCTGTGCTCATCTCTATATTCAGTTTATCGACCTCTGTATAAGCCGAAATCTCTACATCCTGAACCTGTCCGGCATGAACCGTGAAGGTGTCCGGGACAATGGTGGCTGCGTTATGACTTGACAGCGAAACATTCAGCGTCCCCGTGCCGCCGACATCAAAAACAAGATGATGCACTCCGCCTCGAATGGTACGCCCTTCTTTTGACACTGCTGTCATTCCAGCTTTCATGATTTTGTCTTCTGGAAAATCAATTTCAGACTCAATGTACACCTTTGCCCCCGTTCTTCCAAGAATTACAGGCATCCACAACAGTGTCAAAAATGCGAAAGCCAGGCATACAATCCCTATCAAATGCGTTCTTTTCACTGGCAACTCCATCCTAAGGCGTGTCTAAATCGAAAAAGAAAGATGCTCTCAATCAAGTGGCAAATGCCTCTGGCCGATCTCGAAAATTCTACAAAACCTCACGCCGTTTTTCTTTCTTAAGCATTCCGCATGTCCAAATCAGCGCAACCAGAGAGATGCACTCCAGAATGCGCCAGAGAAACGGTTCATGATAACGAACGGTTAATGTTCCCGAAGCCCCGGATGGAAGGTGAACTGCCAAACGATTATTCTCCCCCAAGGATGTTTCCAGACGCTGCCCGTTCAATTTTGCCACGTATCCATCAAAACCAAACAGAGGAAATTGAATCTTTCCTGCCTGATCGGCAACAATGCTACAGTCTATTTGATTTCCCTTCTTTTCATACTCGCTGACTGTAATGCCATTATCCAGCCGCAGTGTGCGATCTGTCGTCTGTTTCAAATCGGTATTTGGAATATTGTATTCCATGTACATCAGGTGCGGTGTTGTGATCTCCCCATATTTTACCACATCATCAAACCTTGTTTGTTTTCCTATTGTTGGCAGGACCATAATGACAGCGATGATAAATACCATCAGCGTTGCCCGTTCCTTATTTTCAAATGCCTTCAAATATCCAAATGCACCTGCAAGAGAAAAGAATGCAGCCGGGAAAATCATGAAACGCCATGCAAATTGAATATAATCCGTAAACTTAAGTGTCACAAGTCCGATCTGCTGCCAGGGAAACATTGTCGTGGTTGCAAATGCACCAACTGCACCAATGAATGCCATACGAAGTGCTCGCCGCTCATTTTCATCCAGTGCGCTCCACTTTTCCTGCAAACCCGCTTTGACAACACCTTCCTTTTTGCATCCGACGGCAATGGCATACACAAGAAGCACGATTCCAATATTTAAGACCATTCCTGGTTCTATCGGCTGACCGGAAAGCGTCCAGTCAGCCGGATCAACCGGCATATCTCCCTCGCCCCACAAAAACAGTTGTGCAGGCGCCAGGGAATTATGTGCTGTTAATCCACGAATGTTTTCTGCTCCTATCCCCATAGCATTGTAATGCAGCATGGGAACCACCTGTGCAAGACAAATGACAATCGTTACAAAGCCAGCAAGAAGAAGATAACCAATCCGTCTTTCCTTTATCAGCTTCCAAAAATAAAGTACTCCCATGCAAAACAGGAATAAAACCGACATAAATGTCGTGACCACATGGCTGTAAAACAATGCAGAGGAACCAAGTACAAGAATCGGCCAATTTTTCTTATCCCCGAAAAACACCTCAAAGACACCGGAGATAAAGACCGGATAAAACGCCATCGCGATGGCTTCCCCCAGCGCACAGCGTACATAGATATCTGTAATCCGGTAAATCGCCAGTACATATAAAATGGAGGATAACACCGGCATCCACGATTCCTGTTTAAACAGTCGTTTCGCACAGGCATACATTGTTACTGCTGAAACAATATTAAGCGATATAAAAATCAGCTGCATGACATAGTTTGTCGAAAAGCCAAGCAGCAGCAAAACGGCTGCAGGATAAAGATATGCATCCGGATAAAAAATAGATGTTATTGCCCCATATCCATTATATGTATAGCCGGCGCATCTTACCGGGAACTGACCGGATGCAAGTCCATCTGCCAGATTCCACAATCTTCCTACATGAAACGATGTATCATAGATAAGAGAAAAATTATCCCGTAGAGATGGAACCGAAGCATAGATGACGGCACCTGCAATCAGGACAATTCCCGGCTCTATCTTTTTCCCTGTGCAGTGTCTTCTCCACAGGAATGCAAGTAATGCCATGATCAGTGCAAAGGTTAACTGATTATCCCGATACTTCGGACTGTACATTCGAAAATCCAATACATTGATTCTCGTCCCGGCCTTGAAGTCAACTTTGATTTCCAGATGAGCTGCCGCATCCAATAATTCAAAATAAATATCGCTGTCGCTTTGGTCCGGATTCACCTTAAATGTATCCGGAACGATCCTTGCCTGATTCTGGGTGATAAGATGAACCTCATTGACCTCATCACAGTCAATGATCCACTTAAGACGATATTTCCCGGCCGGAAGATTATACCAGGGCCCCATCGTCATGATTCCATAGCTGTCTCCGTTATCAATGCTCAGTTCACGCCCATTAAGAAATGAAATCTCTGTATCGCACATGTCGGCCCAGGTTCTCAATTTGCCAAATAGATTTCCCGCAAAAACAATGACCGTGAGAATAGCAACAAAGATTACCGGTCCCCATTGATATAAGATTCCATCTCTTTTTTTCATGGCTTATCACCTGGTCCTTTCATTTCCCGTCTTCTCTCCCTGTGCTCTTCTTATCTGTTAAGCCAGGTCACATGATCAGAAAGCAAAGCACATTTTCATCCTTCTGATATTGCTCCGTTCATCTGCTCCGCCAGTTTGGCCTCCCGCATCGCCTTTTTTCTCCGTTTTGCGGCCAGGTAGCGATCCTCCTCAGAAAAGATGCAGCCACAGTATTTTTGCATATACAGTCCGAGTTCTCTTGCGCGATCCTGTCCTGCCCTGAAATACGGCCTAAAATCCTGATAGAAAAACTCTATACCGTACTGCCTGGCTGCGTTCTCAGCGGTTACCTTCAAAAGCTCGTGATTCTGATACGGACTGATAAACAGCGTACTGGTAAACTGCGAAAATCCATGCTCTGCCGCATATCTTGCCGCCTCATCCATCCGCATGGAATAGCATGTACTGCAGCGTCCATCTATATCCTCTGCAACCGCTTTAACAAAGGGGCGGAGGCCATAATCGTCATTCAAATCCAGCCTAAGGTCAATGCTCTTTGCATAATCAATCAGCGTATTTTTTCTCATCCGATATTCCGTATACGGATGAATGTTTGGATTAAACCAGTATCCATAAGGCTCGATTCCGGATGCCCGGAGGGTATCAATACAGGCAATCGAACACGGTGCACAGCAAATATGCAATAAAAGGCTCATTTTCCGTTCTGTTTCCTTCCTGAATCCTGGCATGTGTCCGGCAGTCAGCGATTCCCATACATCTTCTCGTAGTAATTCTGATATTCCCCCGAGATGATGGTTTCCCACCATTCACGATTGTTTAAATACCACTGAATGGTCTTCTTGATCCCATCCTTGAATTTTGTCTCCGGCAGCCAGCCCAGTTCATTGTGAATCTTTGTCGGATCAATCGCATATCGCATATCATGACCTTTGCGATCCGTTACAAAGGTAATCAGGCTTTCCGGTTTTCCAAGCTCTTTGCAGATCAGTTTCACGATATCAATATTGCGCATCTCATTATGACCGCCAACATTGTAGATTTCTCCAACCCTGCCTTTGTGGATAATCAAGTCAATCGCCCGGCAATGATCCTCCACGTAAAGCCAGTCACGCACATTCTCACCCTTTCCGTACACCGGAAGCGGCTTATCCTCAAGCGCATTGGCGATCATCAGGGGAATCAGTTTCTCAGGAAAATGATATGGTCCGTAGTTGTTGGAACAGCGGGAGATGCTGACCGGGAGGCCATATGTCCTGTGATACGCCAGCACCAGAAGATCTGCACCTGCTTTGCTTGAGCTGTATGGGGAACTGGTGTGAATGGGTGTTTCCTCGGTAAAAAACAGATCCGGGCGGTCCAGTGGAAGGTCTCCGTAAACCTCATCCGTCGATACCTGATGATATCTCCCGATCCCATATTTCCGGCAGGCATCCATCAGTGTTGCTGTTCCCATGATGTTGGTTTCAAGAAAAATGCCGGGGTCTTCAATGGAACGATCCACATGACTTTCCGCCGCAAAATTTACGACCATGTCCGGATGCTCTTCCTCAAAAAGACGGTATACCGCCACCCTGTCACAGATGTCTGCTTTCACGAAGCGAAAATTTGGGTTGTCCATCACGCTGGCCAATGTACTCAGGTTCCCCGCATAGGTCAGTTTGTCAAGGCACACAATACGGTATTCCGGATGTGCCCTCAGCATATGAAAAATAAAATTGGATCCGATAAATCCGGCACCACCGGTTACGATAATTGTCATATACCCTCCAAGTTCATGCCATGTCCCGGCATAATATTCAGTCACGTTGATATTTTCGGGCAGCTTCCGCTAAAAACATTCCGGATTCATATTGGCCACTGTATTCGTGCTTTCGCAAGAGCTCGGCGCAAAGCCAACGGATCTCTCGTTTCTCCCGCTCAAATGCGCATGCATTCTGCTGCGCTTTAAGCGCATGGACGATCATCTGAATCCCCGCCTCATTGAGGGGCATCTGCGGCTTTTTGAGAAGGCGAGCCACCAGCAGATCCGTATATGAGCCTGCCTCCATTTCCTGTACCGCCCTCAGTATTTTCGTCTCCGTGGGAGCAAAGCCAAGTCCGCCACTTGCAGGATACACTGTCCATTCTTCCGGATTCACCCGTTTTATTGCAACAGCCAGATTCTCCTGCTCCCTGATCGCACAAAAGAACAGTTCCCCGTCATTCCTGCTAAAGACAACGCTTCCGGGGATTCCCAAAAAAAGTACCCGCAGCTCATTCCTCCATACAGTAGCTGTCAATGCTTCCATTTGCATCTGTATGTTGCCTTGTTCCTCTCCTCACCGGCCATTCCGCTCTCATATACCAGTTCAACAAATCCATCCTTGTCATCCAAATGGCAGACAATTCCTTCCGTTCGAATCTGCATTTCAATCTCGCCAAAGGGTAGATAATAGAGCGATTTTATGGTTTTCCCTGGTTCGAACACCAGCGTTCCGGACGCCTCACCCTTCCGTTCCATCCGGATTCCTTCCTTCGTTCCGCTAAGATGGATCTGAATCTGATCGCCGTCCTGGTTTTGGATGTAGGAAAGCACGAAGTGTTCTCCATCTGTTTCAAGCTCTCCATACCCGGCATGCCGCATAAATGTCGCGTCCTCAGTATCGCGAAGGATCGTCTCGGCCATCAGCCTGACTTTTTGCTTTCCGCTCATTTCCGTTCCTCAATCCAGTGCACGTCAAAAATGCCAAGGAGCATGCCAAGAGCAATCAGGCAGAGAGTGTTTTGCAGAGCAGGTGAGAGCATCACCTCGCCCGCCACCGGATAGGCACTTCCTCCTGCCGTTGCAAAAAGCAGCAAAGCCGCCGGAATGCGCACCCTGGGCTCGATCACAATGCCTGCAATACACAAAATGCAGATCAGCATCCATGCACTCATGTCAAGGCTCGTCATGCACATCAAAGCAATGAGCAGTCCGGTTATCCATCTGTGTACTCCATGCTCATTTTTCAAAACGGCATAGACCATAAGTCCCATATATACTGCCAGATTTGCAAACGACAGACCGTGCATCAGGATTTCAAAGTGATGCCCCATATAATTTTCCGCTGCCCATGTAACCGTATCCAGTTCCGCAATCGGCCGTAAAAATGCGTATTGAGGCATTTCCTCGACCAATGCCCTTGGCAGATAGCTGACAAGGCTTGGAACGCCGGCACCGGCTACCGGCAATGCCGAGACGCAGCGCAAAAGACTTCCCAAAGCCGTCCCGGCAGGACAACCAAAAATGACAGCGGGCAGACAGCAGAGGATCGCGACAGCCGGCGCAATACATATCTGACGCAGTCGATCCGGCAGCTTTTCCGCCGTAAGGATTGCTGTTGGCCCATCCTGATCATGTCTAATCGCCTTTGTATACCCATTCCCGAATTCCAGAACCGGCAGGCAGAACCAAAATGCACCGCAAAGAGCAGCGGCAACACCGAAAACAGCATATCCGACTTTCCGGTTTCCCTGCATGATTGCTTTCCAGGATAAAACCGCCAGCAGGAAAGCAAACACATCCATCTGTGCTGCGCAGGCTGCACTTAAAAAGCCCTGAGGCAAAATCAGGCTGAGGCAAAGCACTGCCTCTGCTGCCCAGCCATCGTGCTGCTCTCCAATGACGCCGGCAACACAGAGACAGAGAAATTCATAACAGGCAATGGCAAACAGCTTTGCCAGATACATGTCATAAATCGGTCCGCGTGTAAACATGTAATACAACGTGAGCATCGGGACGCTCAGATTCGTATCAAAGGTTCCAATGACGGATAGTCCGCCTGAATCCATTTGCCGGATCATCGGCTGGACCTGAGTTGTGTAGGCAAAGGTCTTCTGGTTGATTGCCAAAAGGAAAATCAAAAATGCAAACGTCAGAGCCAGCTGACGAATCACCATTTTGCCGCTGGTAATTTTAAAGGGAATCACAAGCAGCAGGAGGCTTATGTGAACAATGGCACTTAAGGCAGTGAACAGAAGACGGTTTGACCAGCTCCCAATGTCATTCAGATTCACAAGGGGGCCTGTAGTGAGATTGTAAACGAACGTAAGGCTGGATAGGAGAAGGGCAACGGCAATTCCGCAAAGCACGCGATGCCGATTCAGCAGCTGATTAAGGGTTTGTTTCATACCATCTTCCCTCCCTGCAACACTTTACGATTGTTCCGCATCTCCGAGAGGAGATCATGGGCAACAATTAAAAGCGCAGCAAACATCATCAGTGCTAATACTCGCTCGTCTACCGGCCGTTGGCGCGTCAGAAACACCATATAACTCATGAAGGATGCCCCGATGACAAGCGCAGGAATATATCCGCGTTTTTTATATCGGAATGCATAGAGAATGGATAGCATGTCCGCCAGATAAAAATAACGGTCATGAATTTTCGGCATGACAAACGGAAGAAAGATCGCAAAAAACAGAGCAAACCGAAGCGTCATCTCCGGTGTAATCTCCTCTTTATGCCGCAGCCAGTAAATGACAACAAGCAGCGTAAGCAAAATGCAGGCATAAAGCGTTGCTGTCTGAATGGTCGGAAAGAGATCCTTTGTCAGATACGGATTGGTATACTCCGCCTCAATCCCCTTGATATAGCGCATCCAGGTATATTCGTATGTGCTGGCAAATTCCACCATGGGAAAGAATATATAGAGGTTCGGTGCGTTATAGGTGAGTCGGTGATAATACTGCCCTATGGACTGACTGGCATAAACCGAAATCGCATCAATGAAGGATCGTCCGGCAGCAAGCGCAGGAACCATCGTGAGAAGATATACAAGTGCAAACACTGCCGCGTGTCTGATTTTGTACTCCTTATGAATGAGAGCCAGGAGAACCACAGGAAAAATGAAAATCGTCTGCAGCTTGAAAGCAAAGGCCAGTGATAAAAAGGCTGCCGACCTGCAGGGATGGACCGTCTTGAGATCGCACAGACACATGATCACCAAAAATGCGTAAACCGAATCGCACTGTCCCCAGAATGACCCGCCAAGAAGGGTGGTCGGAAGCACAGTCAAGATCAAAAATACAGGCAGCCTGGCCCGCTCACTGCAGAAAATCCCGGCAGCGCGCATCATGGCCAGCGCCAGCGCGTAGTCAAACACAATCGTTACATATTTGATCATGTAAAGATCATGAAGCGGTGATTTGGAAACAAGCAGGAGAATATACTGATATAAGAGGTTGTAATCCCCGACATTCTCCCCCAACATTTTAAATCCGCCAGTTCTGAACTGCTCCACCCACTGCATCAGAAAGGAATCATAGTCCGCAGAATTATAGTCGAGCATGGTAAGACGAGCCATCATTGAAAGCCCGACAAAGAGACTGACAAAGATCAGCTGCAGGATACTGCAGCGATTCATTTTGGTAAAAAGAATCAGTGTGACAGCATAGACAAGCGTAAACAGCGCGCCCAGATGAACCGCATCCCAAATACCTGTAATGCGCTCAAATCCCGCTGCATAACAGGTCATCATGGCCATCATGATAAGGCAGACTATGCTGAGTATCAGCCACTTTCGTTTCATTTATATCATCAATTCAGAACATCCGGATTTCACGGGATCTTCTGATTTCCTTTCCGCATTCATCCCAGGGCATTTCCCGTCATTAAAGAAGATTATAGCATATCCATTTCCACGTCTCAATCTCAGAGGGAATTCGTTTCAACAATTTTCCGCAGCAATGGTCATCGTGATTTCATCTGGCCCTATAAAAAAATCCTGATCTGGCCCTTTTCCATTCTTTCCCGCGCGTTTATACTCTGGTCAAATTTCGCCGGACACACACTTTGTCGGGTCCGGCATTTAATGAAAGAAGGCGTTTTTTATGTCCAGCACAACAAACCGCAGCACTACTCTTCGCATTTCCTTTATCGGCATGATGGCTGCCATTATCTTTGTCGCAAATTACTTACGCATTCCTTTCATGGGAACCTCGCTTCATCTGACCAATGGCCTTTGCGCACTCGCCGGACTTCTTTTCGGGCCCGCCGGCGGTTTCCTGGCTGCGGGCATCGGTTCATTTTTATATGACATCGTTGCCGGCTATGGTGTTGAATCTCTCATCACCTTTGTCAGCAAGGGAGCCATTGGCGCCATTGCTGCCGTTATCGGCTACAGGAGTGCACACCACGAAACGCTTGGCACCAAAGAGCAGGTTACCGTCGTTCTGGCCTCTGCTGTTGGCGCTTTTGCCTACGTTGCTCTGTATATGCTGAAGACCTTCATCTTTGGTCTGACCGTAAAGGGGCTTACCCTGGATGCAACTTTTGTCAGCATGCTTTCAAAGCTTCCGGGCAGTGTCATCAATGCTGTCTTTGCAACCATCGTTTCTCCGGTTCTCTTTAATGCCCTTCGTCCGGCATTAAAGCATACAGACTTATGGGAGCTGTGAAAGGCTCTCGCCCCATTCGACTTTTCTCGCCCGCTTCCAAAGCGGGTCTTTTTTTGTGATGACCTTTTCCTCCACACCCTGTTCGCTGCAAAGCTTAACTGTAATCCTGCCCGGCTCAATATAGGGATGGCGCAGCACGCGATCCGAAACGTGCCTGGTCACCATCTCCCTCGTAAAGGCAGCATAGCAGAATTTTTCATCCTCATAGGCCAGGGTACCACCCTTCATTTGCCTATGCATCTGGGATCTTGGAACCCGAACAGCAAAATGGCACCAGTCTCCCTCGGAAATCGGGCAGTTCTTTGCAATGCACGGTGCCACCAGATGACCACCTTCTGACGCCACCACACTTTTTGCCTGCTGAATGAGGCCAAATCCCTCCGGCGTTCCCGGCTCTACAAGCAGCAGCATCTGATCTGTCACCGTCCACAGGCGCGATATCACACCTTCAATATCCTCCGGCATCAGTTCGGTTAACAGATATCCCTCCGTAACAAGATCTGCATGTGGCAGTTCCACATGCCTCAGATCTCCCATTTGTACACCCTGTATGGAAATACCAAGACGAGAAAAAATGCCCTCCGCCATCTCTCTCATGGCCGGTTCTCGCTCCTGATAATAGACTTCCCCGAGATCAAGCAAATCCTGTGCCGCTAAAATCGCAGCCCCGGTTCCTGAGGCGCAGTCAAGATGTGACGCTGGCTGGATATTCACACTTTTGAGTGCCTCATCCAGTGCCATGTGCATTGCACCATAGGTGGCCGGCATGCGCGAAACGGCATACGCCGCGACCTCATTTTTGCTTCTCACGCGCTTTTGTTCCCCTTGAATGCCGCGATATCGACGACTGACGTTCTGTGCATTTTGGGTCAGTGTGCGGGAATCATACATTGCCGTAAGCCCATCTACTGTCTCTCGCACACTCTTCGGCATTTCATGCATTCCAAGTCCTCCCCTGCATCTCTCAGAGATTCCGGCACAGGCCGTAAAAAACTGCTCTTTTCAGAGCAGTTGTCTTTCAGTATTGCTGCCGCCATTCCGTCGGATACACTTCGACTGCGTGCACTTCAAGCTTTTTAAATTTCTTTTCAAACTGGCTGTTCAAATCCAGAAGACGCTGAATCACCGCATCCACAGCCTCACCCTCTTTGGGAGTAGGCTTAAAATCATTGGACTTTTCAATAGACGAAATTGAACAGGGAATGACCCGGAAGTCTGTCCAGACTGCTCCCTGACCGGGAACAACTTTGAAGCGCTGCTGGAAGATGTAGGTATCCATATCCCCGGGCTTGATATTTCCCGCAAAGGAGAAATTCCCAAGAGAATAACAAATCAGTTTCCCATTATAGAGTTCAATGGGATTCATGCGGTGAGAATGATGGCCGATAACCACATCTGCACCTGCATCAATGGTTGCATGTCCCAGCGGCACCTGCCGCTCATTGGGCACATAATCCTTTTCCTCACCCCAATGATAAGAAACAATGACGATTTCGCATCCCTGCTGACGGAGTGCCGCAATATCACCTTCGATGGAATTATAAATATTCGTATAGTTTCCATTGAAAGTCTGATAAGCCAGCATCCCGATACGGATTCCCGTATCGGTTGTAAAAACGGAGGGACCCAGATGCCCACTGTACAGGATACCGGCTCCAGTCAGTGCCTCAGTGGTGTCCGTATATCCTGCCGTTCCGTGATCCATAACATGATTATTTTCAAGCGAAACCGCCTCAACACTTGATGAGCTCAGAACTTCCACATACTCAGGAGGTGCCGCAAAGGAATAGGTGTTCTTTGTTGCGCTTTTGGTATTGGTCAGTGTTCCCTCAAAATTGACCAGTGTCAGATCATCTGCCTCAAAGATGCTTTTCACATTTTCAAGCGGGAAGGCCAGCCCGGATGCTTCCTTTGCCAGCTGCTTATCAAAAATGTTGGTCCCCTTTTTCCGCCGGTCTCCGCCGATTGTAATATCCCCGGTTGCACTGATGGTCACAATGATCGACCCATCTGGCTGAATCCGCCAGTCCGTTCCATCTGCTCGTTCAAACCAGGCTGTCGACACGTTGTCAAATGCCTCTGTCCATTCCTCAACCGCCGGCGGTTCCTCATCGCCAAACTGACTGAGATCCAGATATTCAGCCATACACCAAAACGGCATCACCATACAAAGCAAAAACAGAAAAAAAGCAATTCCTTTACGGCTCATTTTTATTCCCCTGTTCCATAAAGAAGTTCATGATACTTGACGCGGTTCTGTGACCAGCGGACATCCAGTGTGGAGGAGCCCTCCGCAATCGTTCCATATGAATATGTCCCGCGCTGCGGAATATGATACTCGACAAATTCCGCTCCGCCGGATGCCAGGGCAAACCCTTTCTGCATCACCTTCAGCACATCCAGCTGAGTTAGCGACATCTTCATTCCGCTGCTGACTTCATTGTAGATATTCATCAGTTCGAGCAGTGACAGCGATTTACATTTTTCAAACAACTGACTGACCACTTTACGTTGACGCTGTGTCCGGCTGAAGTCACCGGAGCCGGAAGACCGATCCCGCATATAAGCCAGTGCAATCCGCCCGGTCATGTGAACAAGCCCGGGGCCTTTGGGCATATTCGGATCTTTGCCCAGCAGAATTTTTCGGATTGCCGTATACTCGTTTTCGTCTATTTCGATGTCAACCCCGCCAAGCGCATCAATCACAGGCTTGACGTGTTCAAAATTGACGAGCACCGCTCCCTCAATCTGAATGCCCAGTTCCCGCTCCAGACAGGAACAGATGCCGTCAAATCCGAATCCTTTATACAGGAGGTTGATTTTTGTCTCGTTTCCTCTCGGGTTGGCAATCTTACTGTCCCTCAAGATCGAGGTCATGATGATCCGGTTGTTTGCCTCATCCAGAGATACGATAATGATTGTATCCGTTCTCGCATCGTCAACCACAGACTCTGCGTATCCATCCTCGCCCAGAAGCAGATAATGGACAATTGTATTGTTTTCCTCTGCCAGTGCTCCTGTAAAAAGGAAAAACAGTAAAGCCAGCAATAGCAATATCTTTTTCAAGCCTGTCCCTCCGAATCAAATGATGCACCGATTATACACCACCGCGTCAATTCTGGCAATTTTTCGGCTATCCTTCCCTGGCTGTCACGCTCAGTATGATTCCAAGGAAGATCACCGCAAATCCAATTCCCATCTGGACTGTCAGCTTTTCACCAAGCAGCAGACTCGAAAACAGGACACCGAATACTGACTCAAGAGAGAGAATCAATGCTGCATAGGACGCTTTTGTCATGCTTTCGCCGATGTTCTGCAGACTCATTCCCAGCGTGGTGCTGAATACAACCAGGTAAAACAGCTGCCAGAAAGCCGCAAACGAGAACGACAGCGCTTCATGCTTTTCAAAGAAAAGATGCCAGACAAACGCAATGAGTGCACAAAACAGGAACTGGAGAACAATGAGCGCATACACATCCGTGTTTTTCTGATATCTCGGAATGACAATCATATGGGCTGCAAAGAATACGCCACAGAGAAGCGACAGAAGATCCCCACGGTTGAAACCGCTCCTTTCGCCGCCAAGAGAAAGAAAACCGAGGCCAATGAAAAGCAGGACAGCTGCCAGATAATGGCGGGCATTCAGTCGCTCACCAAAAAGAAAATGGCACCCAAAGGGGACAAGCACCACATATGTCGCTGTGAGAAATGCATTCTTTCCGCCTGTCGTATATTTAAGCCCGATTGTCTGGACAATGTACGCCATTCCAAGGAAAGCGCCGGTCACCGCTCCTGCCAGGATGTCTCTGCACGATAGTTCCTTCAAATGATCGCGAAACAGAAAAGCACTGAGGCCCGTTGCAAACAGATACCGGATTCCCACCAAAAGTGCAGGTGGAAATACATCCAGTGCGTTTTTCACAGCCACGAAAGCCAAGCCCCAGATCATGGCAGTGAGGAGAAGCAGTCCATTTGCCATGATCATGCGTCGTTTTTCGTTTGTCATTTTCCCTGTATCCCTTCTCCCTCAAGAACAGTAAACGCCCGGTACAAACGACGGGTCATGAGTGTTGATTTTTCACTTTCCCCTTTACTTTTCCCGGAATTTCTTTTATTCTATACCGTGATTTTGAGGATGTTTCGTTAATGTCTCCTATGTGTTCTCTCGATTTTATGCAGAAACGTTCCTGAGTTTAACAGGTGTAGTGAAAAGATTCAACCATATTTTTTCACGACACGTTACTTTCTTGTTTCTGGGGAAGCCCTGCCATTGAATTTTCCAGGATTTCCCGGACACGACATATCCGCAATCGAGGTAATTATGTTGTTTTCAAAAAAGGTTTCCCCTTTTGCCGTCCGGCTCATCTCCTTCTTTCTTGCGTTTTTAGGTTCATTTTTCCTTATCCGGTATTTTCCCTCACTTTCCACATCTTCCTTTTTTGTTTTCCTGTCCTTCTTTGCTGTTTTCATGGCATTTGTTTCCAATCGTCCTGAATCTGCGATCTTCCTGGCCGCGCTGATTCTATCCTGTTTGTTTGCCGTCAGCATTGTGTTCGGATATTCCTATGATCAGATCGACAGCTATGGTTTTATCTTTAAAAGCAGGGCAACCCTGTTCACTGCCATCGGCGCCATCCTTTCGCTGGCCTTTTTTACAACCTGTTTCCTCAGCTGCGTCCTTTCCGGGCTCCTTCGTTCAGTCCCAGAAGGCAGCCTTCATATTAAGCCAAGTACTTACTTTTTGTTTGTCTTTATCGTGCTGTGCCTTGGATCCATTCCCTATTTGATCCTCTATTGGCCTGGTCTCAACATCTATGATACGCATGACCAGATTCTCCAGTTTTTTGGGTATCCAAGCTATATCGGAGATGGCAGTGCGCTAACGGATCACCATCCCGTCTTCCTGACCTGCATCTATGGACTTTTTATGCAAGCCGGTCTTGCTTTGGGATCTGCCACTTTAGGACAAATACTCTACAGCATCCTCAGCCTGACTGCAGTATCCCTTGGCTTTGCCGTCCTCCTTACGTATCTGTATACTCACGGCATGCCGCTTTCTCTTGGCATATCAATGGCTCTGTTTCTTGCAATCTGGCCGGTAACAGCCACCTATGCCTTTAACATGTGCAAGGATGTATCCGCCGTTCCGCTTCTTCTTCTCTATCTCACAGCCATGCTTTGTATCCATTTCAGCGATGGCACATGCTTTACATCAAAGCCCTATTCTGTATCTTTTATTCTAATCTCATTTTTACTTATGATCGTGCGGAAAAGCGCATTCCCGGCACTCCTTTTCTCTGCGTTTTTCCTTTTTATGGCCTATAAGGCCGTACGCCCGCGGATTCTTTTGTCCTCTGGTATTTCCATCGCTCTGTTCCTTATCTATTCCATGGTTTTGCTGCCCATCCTTGGTGTCCTCCCAGGCGAAACTCACGAGATGCTTTCCATTCCGTTCCAGCAAACGGCCCGCTATTTTAATGAGTATCCGGAGGATATTTCCGAGGAGGAGAAAACCGCTGTCTCCTCTGTCCTAAGCCTAGACAGCTTTAACGATTATGACCCGCGTCTCAGTGATGCCGTTAAAGATCGCTCAAATCCGGATGCCTCCCGTTCGGATTACATTGCCTATTTTAAAACATGGGGACGCATGGGCATTCGTCATCCCGGCGTTTATCTGGATGCCTGGCTCAATATGATCTATGGTTATTTCTATCCCTCGGAGAGCAATACCGTTCTCTGTCTGACACTCAATTCACCGGATGTTGATTCACTCGTGCTTACACAGAATCCTGCGTTAAGCGATGCCCGGCTTTCCTTTTATAATACGGTCTACTATGTCCTGCGGCGTTTGCCGGTTCTGGGCATCCTCTTTTATGTTCCCTTTATCACCTGGGCCTTTTTCGTTTTGCTGGCAGCGCTTGCGCTCAAATACGGATTTCGCTGCATTGCGCCCTGGTCATTCTTTATCGGAACCTTTATCATCTGTCTCTTTTCACCAAAAAGCGGTGAAATCCGATATATTTTCCCGCTTCTTTATGCACTGCCCGCAATGCTCGGCCTTCTGCTGACCGGAAAGGAGTCGTCCATTGGCTCAATCCAGAACCCTTCAAAGAGGTAAGCCACATCTGGCTTTTGTCCTCCTCTCTTCGCTTTTGCTTTCGTTTGTCTATGCCCTGTTTCTTTATACCTCCAATACACCGCTGGGGCCAAGTTACAGCAGTGACAGTTCCATCTACATGACCATGGGCACCGCCCTGGCACATCATTATCGCCCCTATCTTGATATCTGGGACCACAAAGGCCCAATATTGTTTCTTCTTCAATGGATTCCTCAGAGTTTTGGAGACGGATATCTGACCCTCCCCATTTTCCTGCAGGAAGTTCTCTTCCTGTTTTTCACCCTTCTGGTCATCGCGGCCTTCTCCACACGCTTTTTTACGGTTTCCTCACTTCTCCCCCAGATTCTTTATCTGGCCTTCACCTGTAGCCTTGTCGGTGAGGGCAACCTGTCCGAGGAATACACCAATCTGTTTACATGGATTGCCCTTTATGCTCTGTTTGAGGTCTTTCAAACCGAAACATCCAGCAGCCTTCCTTCCAAGCATGTCATTCGCCGCTTTGCTGGAATTGTCGGCCTTTGCTTCATGGTTTGCTTTCTGACCAGAGCCAATAACGCCCTTCCTATTGCCGCTTTCGTATTCGGAATGATCCTCTCCCTGATTGTAAGGCGGCAATGGTCCATCCTTCTTGCCTCTGCTTCTGGATTCATCCTGGGCTGCCTGCTTATTCTTCTTCCTGTTGTCCTCTGGCTCGCTGCAAACGGTGCTCTTTTGGCCTCCTATGAGGCATCCATTTTACACAACATTCTGTACTCCGGAACGACCTCCGAATATACCGTTGGCCGACTGCGGGAGCTTCTTTTTTCGGATTACGGTCACACTGCACTGTTTTTTGCCCTTCTTTCTCTGGCAGGTGCACTCTGTTACCTGTTTACAAAATCGTATGATTTTTCTCTTTCCTTTGCCCTTTCATCCTTTGCCTCACTTCTGGGCGCATTCATTTCGCACAAATATTATGACCATTACCTGATGCTCGGTATTCCTCTTGCCGTCATCTCAGGAACCCTTCTTCTCACCAAATGCCATAAATTGCAATTACGCGCTTCCTGGATGAAACGGTTGATTTATCTGCCGCTCATCCCCTGCACGCTCTGGCTTGTCCTCCAGTGTTCTCTGGCAAATAGCCGGCGGCTGGAGGCACGCAAGACCCTTCCCACCTTCTTTGAGAACGCTAAGTCTTTAGTCAGCGAAATCCCAGAGTCCGAGCGTTCCTCCATCTATCCCTACCGGGTTGAACCCAAGTGGGATGTTGCTGCAGGCGTCCTTCCCTGTTTTCGTTATTATTTTCTGCAGGAAGTTCTGGCAGACGCGAATCCCGCCATTATGGATGAAATTGTCGCCTTCTTTGAATCCTCTCCCCCAAACTGGGTCGTGATCTATACATCTGATCGTTCGTTCAGCCCGCCATATGATCCGCGCGTTGCGGCGATATTTGAAACAAAGTATGAAGAAGTAAAAACAGCCGGAGACTATCGCCTGCTCAATCTCAGGCACTGACAGCTCTCCGGCAGTGATCGAGGTATGTATGAGTACAAAAAGCAATCGCATTTTCACGATTCTCGGAATCCTTCTTGTTGTCCTTGCCATCGGATATAATGTTTATACCTCTGCAATTTTTGGCCAGCACGGCCTTGATGCGGACAGCGCATCCGAAATGGTTCTGGCCAACGAGCTCAACAAGGAAGGTAAGCTGCTCAGTGAGAACTGGTATTACTCGACGGAAATCCGAATTGTCAGCCCGGTTCCGCTTTATCAGCTGGCACTAAAGCTTTTCCCGGATTCCTGGCACTCTGCCAGAGTCTTCTCCAATGCGATCCTGATGATCGGGGCAGCTCTGTCCCTGATCTTTGCCGCAAAAGCTGCCGGGATCGGCGTCGAATCCCTATATGCCGCTGCCATTCTTGTCCTTCCCTACAGCTGGTATCATCGCTTTGATTTTACCTGGTTCGGCTTCTATACCGTCTACTTCATGCTTGCCTGCTGGATCTTCCTGCTGGTCATGCATATCTCAAAAAAGAAGCACGGCATTATCCGCCTGCCGATTCTGGCTCTTCTCAGTCTGTGGGGCGGGCTCTCCGGCGTTCGCATGCTCCTCATTATTTCCGTTCCTCTTTTTCTCAGCGCCCTCCTTCTCTTTTTCCATCGGATGATCGCCGAAAAGGAAACACTCAAGGACTGCATCAGGGAGGAAGAAGGTCTTTTCCTTCTGGTTTCCCTCTTTTCTCTCCTCTTTATGTTCATTGGCTACCTGATCAATACCAATGTTCTGGCTGAGAAATATTCCTTCCAGCAGTTTGGTGACTCCATTCTCAAAACCTTCAAGCTTTCCTCCTTCCTGCCCTGGTTTGACGGATTCCTTACCTATATGGGCTATCAGGAGGAAAAAGCACTGGTTTCCATCTATGGCTTTATTGATATTGTCATCATCGCATTCGTCCTGTTCGGGCTCATTGCGCCCTTCCTTCTCCTAAAGAAGAATCGTAAAGAGCTTCCGTTTTCCGAGCGCATGGTTCCATGCTTTGCTCTTGTCGCCTGTGTCTTTGTCATGATCCTGGTCATGATCATTGACGACCCTTACTTCAGTGTTGGCGTAGATGCTATTTCCTATTTCATCGCCGGTGCTGTCTTTCTGACTCTTGCCATGTTCATGCTCCTGCGCAAATGGCTAAAACATACCCCCATCCTTTGCACGGTTCTGCTCACGCTGCTCGTTGCATTCTTCTTTGTCGATTCCCATTATTCCATTGACACCGATGTTCCCGATTATGACACCAGCCGGGAGCGTGCCGCTCAGTGGCTCTATGATCACTACTACGAAAACGGATTTGCTACCTTCTGGAATGGAAATCTCCTTACAGAATTCACCAACGGTGAACTGGAAATCACGACATTTGGTGCGTGGAACACTCCACGTCCCTATGATGGTCTCCAGGTAAAGCGGCATCTTGAGTCCTTCCCGGAGGGCGAAATCTTCGTTGTTGTGGATGATGCAGAGATGGAAAATTATGTTCCCTTTGCCAAAGAAGAGAATCTGATTTACCAGGATGAGAACATCTACGTTTACGCCTTTGATGATGCCAGTGAGGTCATCGACACGCTCTATTGACAAAAAACAGGCGCAGCACACCTGTTTTCTCCTATTCTGTTTTTGATTCGGATGTTCCGTATTTTCGCCACAGTCTCTGGTCCAGTTCCTCTGTCGCCTCGTATCCTTCTTTTGCCAGGGCCCAGCGTCTGGCTGCAATCTCCACAATGGTTGCAAGACTTCGTCCCGGTCTTACTGGAACGTCCATCATGGGGACATCTATTCCAAGGATGTTCTCGCTCAGATCAGAGCGTCCCAGACGATCATAGTTTTTCCCATCCTGCCACATGGCAATATGGATGATCAGATCCAGCTTTTTCCTGCGCACGACAGCGCCGATTCCAAAAATCTTCTTTACATCCACGATACCAACGCCACGGAGTTCCATGAGGTCACGTACGACTTCCGGTGCCTCACCAAACAAACTGGTGCCTATTCTTGAAAAGTCTACAACGTCATCCGCCACAAGCTGATGCCCATGATTGATCAGCTCAAGTGCGCACTCGCTTTTCCCGACCCCGCTGTCACCGGTAATAAGAACACCGACACCAAACACGTCCATAAGGACGCCATGACGGTTTTCATGCGGTGCAAATGCTTCAGCCAGGTACTCAATAGCATCTGCTGAGAACGTCGAGGTTACCTCCTGGGTTCCATAAATGGGAATTGCATGTGTACCTGCAATTCGTTTCATCTCCTCAGGGCAGCTCATTCCCCGTGCAATCACAACGCAAGGCAGTTCATATGAAAAGTACCGCTCCAGTCGCTTTGTTCGTATCTCCGGATTCAGGCTTTTCAAAAACGCCATTTCCGTTTTGCCGATCAGTTGTGGACGTTCATAGGCAAAGACATCAAAATATCCGGCAAACTGCAATCCCGGGCGGCAAATATCTGGAACCTGAATCAATCGTTCCTTCGCTGTTTCAGATGTTCTTAATACCTTAAGATTCAGTTGACTTGCAAATTGTTCTACTGTAACATTCATCAATTCTCTCCTTCTTACGTTGATGACAAGTCGAATCATCTTCTGTTTCCTTGGATCCCATACATAATTCGGATGAGGAAAGTCAACAACGCCAGTTTCACGTTCTGAAAATGAGCTGTTATAAAGGATCTTTTTGGGAGCGATAATGGCTTATCCCTCGAAAAAGGCACTTTCCTCAACTTAATCATACATGGATCAGTTGTTTCTACTATTTAATGGAATATAACACCCGCTATTATCACACCAGTTTTATGTTGATCATAAAAATGCAGCTTGTGGTTTATAGCTGTTTTTGTTCAAACTTCGACTATTCCAATATTATTTTCCCACTCTTTTGTTATTAGTATAATTCTAAACATCGATTTTAATCGAGCATATTCTGCTTACACCACTTTTAGGGGAGGATTTTATAATGATTGACTTCAATATCGCACCATTTACTGGCAAAGAATTAGAATATGTGAGGCAGACAATAGACGCTCATAAAATTTGCGGAGATGGACAGTTTACCAAGAAATGCAACTCATGGTTGGAAAAGCGCTTCAAAGCACAGAAAGCATTGCTGACTACCAGTGCCTCTACCGCACTAGATATGGCAGCAATGTTGTGTCATATCAAACCTGGTGATGAAGTGATACTTCCTAGCTTTACATTTTCAAGCACTGCGAATTCTTTTGTGTTAGCAGGAGCAAAGTTGGTATTTGTGGACATTCGGCCAGACACAATGAACATTGACGAGGCGAAAATCGAGGAAGCAATCACTGCCAAGACAAAAGTAATTGTGCCCGTTCATTATGCTGGAGTAGCATGTGAAATGGATTGTATCATAGATATTGCAAATCGTCATAATCTGAAAGTAGTGGAAGACTCTGCCCAAGGAGTGATGAGTACCTATAAAGAGAAGGCATTAGGTACCATTGGCGATTTTGGTTGTTATTCATTCCATGAAACGAAGAATTACTCCATGGGTGAAGGTGGGGCTTTGATTATCAACAATCCAAAATATAATGACGCTGCTGAAATCCTTAGGGAAAAAGGAACGAATCGTTCTAAGTTTTTCCGTGGTCAAGTAGATAAATACACTTGGGTAGATTTTGGTGATAGCTATCTCCCCAGCGATATGAATGCAGCCTACCTATGGGCACAGCTAGAAATGGCAGATGAAATCAATGAAAATCGATTAAAAACATGGAACATGTATAATAAAGCATTTAAACCGCTTGAACAAAGAGGACGAGTAGAGTTGCCCACAATCCCAGAGGGATGTGTCCACAACGCTCATATGTATTACTTAAAGTGTCGAAATTTGGATGAACGTTCACGCTTTATCTGCTTTATGAGAGAGCGTGGCATACAATGCACTTTCCACTATGTGCCTTTACATAGTGCACCAGCAGGAAAGAAGTTTGGCCGTTTTAATGGTGAGGATGTTTTTACCACTCGCGAGAGCGATAGGCTTGTGCGCTTGCCTATGTACTATAACTTAACAAACGAAGATTGCTCCTTTATCATTGATTCAGTGTCACTTTTCTTTAAAAATACCTAAAACAGGAGAGGTCATTATGATTATTGTTATTGGTGCCACCGGATTTGTGGGAATGTATACTGTAGAAAGGCTGCTCATCGCAGGAAAAAAGGTCCTCGCAACCGGAAGAAATGAAAGATTAGGTGAAAAACTGAGGGCAATGGGCGCAACATTTTTGCATCTGGATATCACAAACAAGGAAGACTTTAACAATCTGCCTACTAGTGATGTAGAAGGTGTAATCCTTTTAGCAGGATTGCTTCCCGCTAATGCCAAGGTTGACCTAAACAAAGATGAAAATGCAGCTGACTACTTTGAAGTCAATGTGATTGGCGCTATCAATGTCCTTGAGTATTGTCGTAAGAATGACATCCGAAAAGTTATCAACTGTTGCACCTATTCTGATGTGGCTGGTGCTTGGCGAAAAGGATATGCCATCAAAGAGACTGAACCAAGAAATTTCCGCTTCACAGGCGACCATGCAGTATATGTGATTTCCAAGAATGCAATCAATGACATAATGGAATATTATAATCAGCAGCACAGCATGCAATGTTCCTGCTTCCGCTTCCCCCCGGTTTATGGTGTAGGTCCTCATGGAACCATCTACGTCAATGGAAAAATCTATAAATCCGGTATTCAAACGTTTATTGAAAAAGCACAGAATGGTGATGATATCGAAATATGGGGTGATCCACATATCACTCGGGATATCATTTACGTGAAAGATGTAGCCTATGCCTTTTTGCTTGCGATTGAAAGCGATAAAGCTTGCGGTCTCTACAATATGACATCTGGAACAGAACTCAATTTAGAAGAACAAGCAAAAGCTGTCATAGAAGTCTTTGGAAACCCAGAAAAAAGAAGTCGGATTGTCTATTGCCCGGATAAACCGAACAATACACCATCTTTCCTGTTTGATATGGAAAAAGCGAGGAACGATTTTGGCTTTACTCCACAGTATACATCTTATTTTGAAATGATGAAGGATTATAAGATGGAGCTGGACAGCGGACGTTGGGATGTTATGATGCAAGCTCGCAGAAAAGACGAGGGTTGAAATATTTGTGAAGATGATAAAAAAACTGAGAAAAAAAGCAAGCATTATGGATATTGTGTTTATACAGGCAAGTGTTATTATTTACACGCTATCCGGAGTAGCAGGAAAATTCGCTTCTCAATATGACTTTTTCACATTTGAATTTATTCTTTGCTATGGCATAGAAATCATAATCCTAGGAGTCTATGCAATTTTATGGCAGCAGATTATTAAAAAATATGATCTCTCTGTAACATACGCCAATCGATCAGTTGCACTGCTGTGGTCAATGGCTTGGGCTGTACTCCTGTTTCATGAAACAGTTACTTTGAAGAATATTGTTGGTGTAGTCTTTGTTATTATAGGTACGATGATCGTAAATGGTGAAGCACATGAATAAATACTATATTTTAATGATTTCTGCCGTAATTATCTCCTCATTTTCACAAATTTTACTTAAAAAGAGCACAAAGCAACATTACGATTCATTTATCACGGAATACCTAAATCCCTTTGTCATTCTTGGATACACCATGATGATCGTATCCACTCTGTTAATTATTGCTGCCTATCGTGGCCTTGATTATAAGAACGGTCCCATCATTGAGTCCCTTGGATTTATACTTGTAATGATCTTGAGCTACCTATTCTTTGACGAACGGATCAGTCAACGAAAACTTCTTGGATATATCTTGATTCTTTTGGGCGTAATAATATTTTATATCTAATGCTGTTGGGATACTGAGGAAAGAGGAGGGAGAGTCTCAGTTGGATATCTCTGTTGTCATACCTGTTTACGGTTGTCGGGAAGCGCTGCCAGAATTATATCGTAGATTGACAGAGTCGGTTCATAAGCTTACCTGCGAGTACGAAATCATACTTGTCAATGATAACTGTCCACAGAAATCTTGGGAAGTCATTGAACAACTGTGTAAAAAGGATCCCCATGTAGTGGGTATTGAAATGTCCCGAAATTTCGGGCAGTTGAAGGCAACATTAGCCGGATTGGATTATTCCACTGGAAATTGGGTTGTGGTTATGGATTGCGATCTACAAGATAGACCTGAGGAGATCATAAATCTATACAACAAAGCAATAGAAGGCTATGACTTCGTTATAGCTAGACGAGCGCATCGACAGGATTCAAGATTAAAAGTGTTTGTATCAAACCTGTTTTATTCGGTATATTCATTCGCTACTGACGTTAAATACGATCCCGCTATGTGCAACTTCAGTATTAGTAGCCGTAAAGTTATTGACAATTACTGCCATATGAGGGAACTTCATCGGGGGTTCATTATGTATCTGTTATGGATGGGATTTCGATGGACAACATTAAACGTTGATCATAATAAACGTTTTTCAGGCCAGACCGGATATAATTTCAGAAAACGGGTACACATGGCTTTGGAATTGCTCACCTCTCAATCCGATAAGTTGTTGAGAATTACAGTACTCATAGGAATGGTGATTTCACTAATATCGTTCCTATTTGTCATTATTACAATGTTTCGTTACTTTACCATGCATATCTCCATGGGATATTCAAGTATAATCTCCATGATTTCACTGATGGGAGGTTTGTCAATCATGGCGATCGGAATTGTCGGAATTTATGTGGGCAATATCTTTATGGAGGTAAAACACCGGCCGCTATATATAGTCCGAACAGTTCTAAACGACAGGAGAAATGAATCCTATGAGTAACAACTTGGCAATCATTGGCGCAAGTTACCTGCAACTGCCACTAATCGAAAAGGCAAAAGAAATGGGGTATATTACCCATGTATTTGCCTGGGCAGCAAACGATGTGGGTGAGACTGCTGCAAATCATTTTTATCCAATCAGTATCGTAGAAAAAGAAGCCATCCTCGATAAGTGTCGCGAGATCGACATCTGCGGAATTTGTAGCATTGCCTCTGATTTAGCTACTATTACTGTCAACTATGTTGCTAATCGGCTCGGATTGCCTTGTAACACTCCAAAAGCCACTATACTCAGTACCAATAAGCATCTTATGCGTGAAGCATTTGAAAGGAACGGAGATCCCAGTCCTAAAAGTATCTTAGTCGATAACAACACAAATCTATCATCTTTGACATTAGACTATCCGGTAATTGTCAAGCCTACTGATCGCAGTGGTAGTAGAGGAATCTATAAAGTAGATAATGGGACAGATCTGTCCGCAGCAGTTTCTAATGCAATTGCAGTGAGTTTTGAAAAGAAAGCTTTGATTGAAGAATTTGCGGAAGGACAAGAATACAGTGTAGAATGTATTTCCTTCCATGGAGAACATCACATGCTTGCAATTACCCTTAAGTATACAACAGGCGCTCCTCGTTTTATCGAGACAGGGCATCGAGAACCTGCGCCTATAGATAGTAGAACATCCGCCAAAATACAAAAGATGGTCTATCATGCACTGGATACCTTAGGAATCGAAAATAGTGCTTCTCATACAGAATTGAAAATTGCCCCAGATCAAACCATCAAATTTATTGAAATTGGCGGACGTATGGGCGGTGATTGTATTGGCACTGATCTTGTTCGCTATTCCACAGGTTATGACTATGTACGCATGGTAATTCAGGTAGCATGTGGTTTAGCACCAGACTTTACTCATGTCTGCATGCCTATTCCTGTTCAAAGTGTTTTCTTGTTAAGTCAAAAGGATGTAGAAGCATTGGAAACATTGAAGCAACATAATCCTAAATGTTTGATCAAAATCGTAGACTACCATCCAGAAAATATTGGGAAAACAACAGATAGTTCTAATAGGGCTGGATGTTACATCAGAATCGCCGAGTAACTTTATACTAACACAGATTCCGGAAATTCTAAGCTTGGAACCATGACTTGGAACTTTGATTTAAACCTAAAATTATTGGATGAGTGCGAAGACAACTATTGAGTGTCTTTCCCTTTTACTGTCAATTATTGCTGGATCAGATTCCAAAGTTCCTTAGATGTTCCATATTCCACAATCGTGTAATAATCATCAGAATATACAATCTCTCCGGAAAAAAGTTCCATCGAAGATTTTTCATTTGACAACAAAAGAAATGCAGGACTTGCTTCTATATCTTGATATGATAAGAATGTCAGCCAAGGATAATAATGGGGTTTTGATGAAGACCATGGCTCCAGTGGTGTAACACAGATCGCTCCATTTGTCATTTCTGTAACAATATTGGATGACCAATATGGTGAACATCCCCACTTATACTGTCGCTCCTCGAGAAATGACACAGCACCTGATAGTTCGCTAACAATCCGCCTGTTGTAATAATTTAATCCATCGTATGTTTGGTCTTGCACGGGTAAATCGGCAAACCAAGCAGTATTGAACACGCCATTTCCAACTAACGACAAAAAGACAATAAATGGAACAAGGACTCTTGTGTGAAGAAAAGGCAATGTTACAGGTTCATATTCCGATTTTTCCGCTATAAGCACAGGAATAAATGAATAAGGAAAAATATAATAGAGTAAAAAGTAATAAGTATCATAAGCAAATATAAGGATAAAAGTTAACGTCAGGAAAGAAAAAAGAAACAGAAGACGCAGCATCCACCCTGTTTCAAAATTCATATGAATGAGATAATAAACAGAATCAATGATAAAATATATACCGCATCCAATTCCCAATACCGAAAGAATACCTGCCAGAGAAATTAAGCTGACTTCAGTTCGATATCCGAATAGATGAAAAACTGCATAAATGACACTTGGCCACGATGTTGACGACTGAATCCGTAGTCCTGCCCCTAAATAACTATTAAAAGTAAAGAGTCTCGTCAATTCGTAATTGCATATAATGCCAAGAAGACACATTCCTAAAGCAATAAAATACCCCCCCAAAATTCCTTTATCTGTCACAAGTGTCGGTTCATCCTGTTTTGAATCCTTAATTAAAATATAAGATAGATAGCAGAAAAAAACCGGAATGAATGTAATCATCAATTGGCGAATTCCACTTAATCCAGCAATTATTGACAGTAAAATAAGGATAACAAATGTTCGCTTATTTCCTTTTTCTTTTTCCATCGTCCTTAAAAACAGACCAACAATCAGAAACTCAACAGTAATATGTGGCACATAGTAGTTATGATAAAGAACAATTCTTCCCCAGGCAACACTGACAGGTAGCATCAGTATAATCGCACCTTTCAGCATGCTTCTTTCCTTAATATGTGCCGAAGAACATAAAAAGAAAAAAGATAGTAAAAGAATACACTCATGTATTATACTTCCGACAAATCGCACTATACGATATGACGATATGAGTCGAAACAAAATTGAGTTAACGAGTTGAGTCCCAATCACTCCAAGCTCCGTTGGATAAATCCAGTCTCGTGAAAGAATACCTCCCTGTTTCGATAAATGCTGAGCTAATACTAAATTTGAAGAAGTGTCAGCATCAAAAAGATTTCCAGAAATATACCAATTAACCAAAACATTCAAAGCTAAAATAAATGCCAGAATTATACGTAAACAGTAGACAGATAATGATACCTTCCTCATATACAAACCTCATCACACTCTATTCTATTGAGAATGCCACTACTAATATTCCTCATCACACATACATTTATACGTTAATCTTGAATTCCAGATACAATGTTAACCATAAACACGCTCAAAGTATTTATCTAAGCACCTCTCCCGGATTACCATATGTGTCATTTCAAGACAAACGCTTATTCTCCCCATTTTTGCAATTTTTAACTATTTTTTCAACCGTTTATCTAGGCCTCTTTTTTAGCATCTGATCTCTTCTTTCGCTTTATTTTGTCTTTCGATCCAAGTGGCCTGCCTTTTTTTGAGGTTTCAACCTTGCCTGCAACTTGATGTTTTGATTTATTCTTTGACCCAAGCAGCCTTCCACGCCCCTTTTGGAAGGAATCGGTTTAGGAGATTTGAACTCCTGCGCCTCACACTCCGGGGTTGTCTTGTTCTTCAAGCCCAATGGCCGCCCACGTCGCTTAGGTTGCGATTGTTCCTGTGATTCATTACTGTGATCTTCAGCAGCCCCTCCTGAGATTTCACTCTAGCAGACAACTACTTTTCCCTGGACTTTGACTAGCTTCTGCAACCGCATGCTTTGCTATGATTTGAGCGTCTGTGAGAATCAGTTTCTTGGAAAATGCTTTGATTTTTGCACACGCATCCTTTTCCCCGTCTTTGAGAATTGGAAGCAATGCTTCAGATTTACGTAAAACAGTTTCATGTATGTGTAGCCCAAACACATAGTAAAAATAATTAGGAAAGCTTCATTCATTGATGCTTCTGGTGTTGAAGTAAGTTGATCGCTGCTAAACCGTAAAAACCCTTCAAAATGCACTTTGGGACTACCAGTTACCTTCAAAACTTTATGAGACTACACGAATATTGTTCATCCTGATTCACACTGTTAAGTTTCAAACTCCTGCAGAAGTACACTTTTCATATAGTTCTTCATATGTCTCAAAGCCATAAACCAAATAATTATTACTCCTGTAAATGACATTGTCTATCGGAAGTGCCTTGAAAAACGTTACTCTCTCACTTTCGTCAACCGTTAATATGACAAATATCTTCCCTTCAGGATGACTTGTTGAATGCGATTTATACTGAAGCCAAGAAAATACAGAATTTAAGTCATCTTTATCATCTAAGCCATATGCCGTGCCTAAAACCCACACTTCAATCTGACCGTTTGATAATTCTGTAAATACATTTCCATTCCAGAAAGAAGCATATCCATCTGTATATCCATTTTTCACCAAATATTCTGATATCTTACTTCTCTCTATGTTTTCACTGTTTTCCGCTGTTTCTGCAATTTCTCTGTAATTATCAGCACCACATATGAACATCAAAACTATCAGCAGTCCTATTGTTATGCCTTTTTTCCCTATCCAATGAATGTCCGTACACTTACCAATCCCCATAAAGATAATTGGTAAGACAAATATTGCTATAGGATAACAATAACGTGTTTCATATGGCGAATCAGTGCAGGAATAGAAAGCAAGAGAAAAAAACATCCCCAAAGAAAAAAAGAAAACCGTGAGAATGATTCCAGCAGAATACTTCTCTCTATTGCGAAAGATAAGGTATATACTATAGCCTGCCAAAAGAAAAATGCTTACGCTTAAGATGTTTTTTATTGTAGCAAACGAGAAAATGCTTTCTCCCTGCCGATAACCAAAACCTACCAGCCACCCATTAACAACTTTAAATACTGTCTCAGCCCATATTCTTGTATAATGAATCAGTTCTCTATCTTCATAGGGATAGTTCTGTTTTAAAAAGTGATGGTTAATATAGTATCCGACTACAGCTACAAAACAGGTTGCAAATGTAAATATCAGATATTGTCTCTCCTGATCTCCAACCCTATGCTTTGTCCAGCAAAGACACAAAACGGCAAGCGCCATCGGGATATAATATACGAACAGTTGACGCGCGCCCCCTAATCCTGAGAAAAAGGAGAGAATCATTGCAACCACCAATATGGCTACCTTCTTTATTCCTTTTGATTCCGCTTTCCCAAATATAATTGTTAAAGCAATCATAACAAAAGATATAACGATGTAGGGAGTATAATATATTCCTTTCAATACAAACCAAAAATGATCATTGGAAAACGGGATAAGTAAAATAGAACATAATATTGGATAATAAACAGCTATACTGTTTTCTCTGCAAAAAAGATACAATGAAAGCATCATAATAATATACATCAAACAATTGCCAATTATCCGGATAGTATGCCAATTGTTAGAAAAATGGAAAAGTGGAGCCCTAAGCAGTTGTGTATTGAGTACTCTCAGTTCCGTCGAATAGTACCATTCTTTTGCTAAAATTCCTTCTCCACTCTTTGACAGTAGCTCTGCGAGCATCATCTCACTTCCATCATCAGCATCTAGCAGCATATCTATATGCTTATTGAGAAAGAGAATCAGAAAAATACGGGTATGTAACATTTTTGGGGGTAAAAAAATTGACAAACGTGCAGTTTTATGCATTCAGCGTTGACGGCGAGCGCTTTTATTCATAAAAGATACACCTTGCGGGGGGATATAGCAAAAAGTCCTTACTCTTTTGATGATGTTTTACTCGCCCGCCGGCGAATGTAATCCTGTCGGATCAACTCTACCACTTCATCCCAGTGATTACTCTCTTTGCGACATTTTAGAGAGAGTAT
>JAFUZM010000285.1 GCA_017476605.1 Clostridia bacterium | reverse complement strand
TTATCCAGTATTTTGATGAACCGGATCGTCCCCAGACAAAGCTTGATCGTGATTTCGAACGTGGAACGGGGATTTCTCTGGGGCGCCTTCGCGGGGATACCCTCTTCGACTGGCGCTTTGTGGGTCTCTCACACAATACCCTCCGCGGAGCTGCAGGCGGCGGAGTCCTCAGTGCAGAGTATCTTTGTCATGAGGGGTATATTCCATACAAGTAAAATAGATGCCGAGGAAATTCCTCGGCATCTTTTTTTACTCGGAAGGAATATACCCCTCATGACAGAGATACTCTGCACTGAGGACACCGCCGCCTGCAGCTCCGCGGAGGGTGTTGTGTGAGAGACCGACAAAGCGCCAGTCGAAGAGGGTATCCCCGCGAAGGCGCCCCAGAGAAATCCCCATTCCACGTTCGAAATCACGATCAAGCTTTGTCTGGGGACGATCCGGTTCATCAAAATACTGGATAAACGGGGTCGGTGCACTTGGAAGGCGAAGCTTCTGAGGAAGCCCTTTATATTCACGCCACCTGGCAATGATTTCCTCTTTGGAAACCTGCTTTTCCAGGGACATCCAGCATGTCGCCAGATGGCCATCTGAGGCAGCAACCCGGATGCAGTGCGCAGAGATGACAGGGGATTTTGCAGGAACAATTTCATTTCCTTCAATCTTGCCCCAGATCTTAAGCGGCTCCAGCTCGCTTTTTTCTTCCTCTCCGCCAATATACGGAATGACATTGTCAATCATTTCCGGCCAGCGATCAAAGTTTTTCCCGGCTCCCGAAATTGCCTGATACGTAGAGACAATAACACGGGTCGGCTGTAAATCAAGCAGGGCACTGAGTGCAGGAACATAAGACTGAATGGAACAGTTGGGCTTGACCGCAATAAAGCCACTCCTTGTTCCAAGCCGACGACGCTGGATGGGAATGATTTCTGCATGCTGCGGATTGATCTCAGGGATAATCATCGGAACATCCGGCACATTCCGATTGGCAGAATTGTTTGAAATCACCGGTGTTTCGGTTTTGGCAATTGCCTCCTCAAGCGCACGAATCTGATCCTTGGGCATATTCACTGCACAGAAGACAAAGTCACATTGCTCGGTGATTTTGTCGATTTCCTGCGTATCATATACCATCATCTTCGAGACCGATTCCGGAATAGGATCGGAAAATACCCAGCGGCCCTTTACAGCCTCCTCATAGGTTTTTCCCGCACTGTTACTGCTGGCTGCCAGTGCTTCAATATGAAACCAGGGGTGATTGTGAAGAAGCGTAATGAAGCGCTGACCAACCATGCCCGTAGCACCGATAATACCAACATTGTATTTTCGATTCATCATTGTCTTACTCCTCTGCAAGTACATTTGTTCTTTTTGATTTGCCAAGCAATTCTGCCATGGAACCGCTTCCGTGACCGTTCCATCCATACACGATGTGTGTAACTTTTCAATTACCCTCTCGGCAATGTCAAACCGATTCAGCTGAATCGACGAAAACTCAAGCGTCTCCGCTGAATTTCGTGAATTATAGCATCCATGAATGAAGACAGTCAATTGATAAAGGACGGATTCTCCCTCAGATGAAAGAAAATTTCAGTTTTCTCTAAAAATAGGGTTGACAAGGTGAACGGACAGCAGTATACTTCGTCCGTACTAATTGAAATAGTACGGTTGGTGCAGTGGAATGTGTGCACCAATTCGTTCACCCAAACTGTATTAATTGAATTAGTACAATCAGAACAAAGAGGGAGGGAGCGTGGATTGTTTTACATTAATGCGCGAAACAAGAAACCTATCTACGAACAGCTATGTGAGCAGCTTCGAAATCAGGTGGTTGAAGGGATTGCCGTACCTGGTGAAGCGCTTCCATCCGTCCGGTCATTGTCCACTGAGCTTGGAATCAATCCCAATACGATTCAGCGGGCTTATCGAATGATGGAGGAGGAAGGACTCACAGTATCAATTCCTGGAAAGGGGAACTTTGTCAGTATGGAGATAGAAACATTCCGAAAGCAAAAAATCGCAAGCAGCCTGAATACCATTCGGGATGAGGTAAAAACGCTCAAACGAATCGGAATTCAGGAGCAGCAGATTACCGAACTGATCAAGGATATCTATGGAGGTGAAGGCGATGATCAGGGTTGACCATCTCACAAAATCCTATGGGAAAAAGGTTGCTTTGGATGAGGTTTCACTCAGTCTCGATTATGGCTGTGTCTTTGGACTTGTAGGAACAAACGGTGCCGGGAAATCCACGCTTCTGAGGGTGATGAGCGGGCTTTTAAAGCCGGACAGCGGCTCCGTTCTGCTTGATGACAAGCCGGTCTTTGAAAACGCCGATCTCAAAAACAGCATCTGTTACATAACCGATGAGCCGACCTTCATCAGCGGTGCGACCATCCAGGATATGGATCGCTATCAGAAGGCCTATTTTGATCGTCACGATTCTCAGAGACTGCGTTCACTGTGTATACATTTTTCACTGCCTATGGAGGAACGCATCTCCGGCATGTCCAAAGGAACGCAAAAACGGGTTCAGATCTGTCTGGCACTTGCACGGCATCCAAAGGTGATTCTATGTGATGAAACCTTTGACGGTCTGGATCCTGTCATGCGCGAAATGTTCAAAAGCGTGCTGGGAGAATTCATGCTGGACGAGGGTCTTACCACCATCCTGGCAGGGCATAGCCTGCAGGAAATGGAGGATATCTGCGACAGTGTCGGTTTCCTGCATGATGGCAAGCTGCTGACCAGCGGTGATATGGAACACGTGCTTGGAACATATGAAAAGTTCCAGGTTGCCTATGATCATGACTGGAACGCGGATGAACTTGAGGGACTGAACATGCTGAAAGTCCACCAGCAGGGGCGTCTTGCCGTCATAACGGCGAGGGAGGATGCGACCCATATCGAATCCGTCATTGAGGCAACAAAGCCTGCATATTTTGAAATCATTCCTCTTTCTTTGGAGGAAATCTTCATTTTGGAAATGGAGGAACAGGGATATGCAAAATAAGAAGCAGCAAATACTCAGATATCTCTTAAGAAGATATGCATTCATTATTTTCATTTCGTTCGCCGTAGCGTTCTTCTTCATCACATTCAGCGGAATGATTGAGATTGCCGAAAACGCAGACTGGCTTCGCAGCCTTGAGGAAACCTCCGTCTCTGACCTGGCTGAATCCCGCCTGGTTACCAAACGCTTTCTCTCGAATCTGGTCAACCTTGGCCTCAGTCAGGAAATCCTGAGCGTCGGTTTTGCAGGACTGGGCGTACTGACCTCCCTGATGCTGTTCCAGCATCTGTTTTCACGGCGAAAGGCCATGTTTGTGGCAGAACAGCCAATACGGCGGCAGGATGATTTCCTTTTGCGCACCGGTGTATACGTTCTGGCCGGACTTTTGCCGACTGCCTGTGCTCTGCTTCTCTATCCGATTTCAGCGCTTGTCCTCGGAATGGGGGACTGCATCGGCATAAATGCCTATAGACAGATTGGCGTTCTCCTGGTCATGCATTTTTATGGCTTTGCCATCGGAACACTCACAACAATGCTGACCGGATACATGTGGGCAAGCATTGCAGGAATCGTCATCTTGATTGCAGGCTGTGAGATCACCATTTTCTGCTGGCAGAAAATTGCCGTTCATTACCTTTATACCTGGCCGACTGAAGCGGGAATGAATTTCATCCGAAAATGGTCACCCGCGTTTACTCTGTATAAGTCGCTGCTGAAACCGGATACCTACAGCGTAGTTCTCGGTCTTCTTACCGCCATTGTTGCCATGCTTCTTGCGCTGTTTGCATATCGGCACAGGGCGGTTGAAAAAGCCGAACATACCATCGCCTTTGAAACGCTTGAAATTCCCCTGGGCATCCTTACGACGCTCATTGGAGGAACCGTGATCGGTTTCCTGTTCATGAATATGCTGAACAGTGGAACGGCGCTTGTCCTTACCCTGATTTTAGGGGCATTTGTGGTGTGGATGGCCTCACGTCTTGTCTTTACCTTTCATCCAAAGGAAATGTGGACCGGCCTGCCGTGGGCGTCTCTATGCAGTCTGATTCTGGCGTCTCTGGTCTTCTTTATGCGCATTGATCTGCTCGGGATCGACAGATATGCACCAAATGCTGACAAAGTCACCTCCATCACCATCTCTGCATATAGTGGTGCGAATGACGAGCGTTACACCGTTGAAAATCCCGAAACCATCCAGGCTGCGCTTTCTTTCATGGAAATGCTTCGCGAAAGCTCTGTCGGCAATCAGGGATATCATTCGGTCAGTTATTCGGATGTCACCATC
>JAFUZM010000284.1 GCA_017476605.1 Clostridia bacterium | reverse complement strand
CGCAAATAAGAGATATGTACCCAGACTGTGCCCTGATCAAATAAGGCATCCATACCCCAAACGTTGTCCATCAGCTGATCTGCTGAAAAATACATCCTGGGATGCCGCATAAAATGTTCTATGAGCTGATATTCCCGATGACTGAGCGGGCAGCTTTTCTCACCGACCCGCAGCATTACGGCGCTTTTGTCCAGCATCAGGTCTGCCAGGGACATGTATTCTCCTTGAAATGGCTTTCCGCGTCGCGCGAGGGCGTTGACCCGGACCAACAGTTCCTCCATTGCAAAGGGCTTGGTCAGATAATCGTCGCTTCCGGCTTCGAAGCCATGTACCTTGTCCCGCAACTCACTTTTTGCCGTCAGAAACAGCGCAGGTGCTGTATTGCCTTTCGCCCGCAATCGTCGGAGCAGAGTGATGCCATCCATCCCTGGCATCATAATATCAAGAATCATGACATCATAGTTCTTCTGCCGGACTGCTTCCATAGCGGCCAGTCCATCCGAGGCCCAATCCACGGTCATCTTGTGGTAGGAGAGATAACCGACGATCGCGTCTGCCATCGCTTCTTCATCTTCTGCCAGCAGCAGGAGCATTCCACTCACCTCCGTCCATATTGTATTGATTGTTTTTGACTATAGTGTAAAGAAAATGTGAATGATATCAGGAAACAGCATAAAGAAATTTCTGTACTTATTTTGGGCGATGTCTGTTTCCATGGAACGGTTGTTCCGCGCTCTGGTGCCGATGCTTTTTCTGGCTGTGGTTCGGTTTGTGATGCTGCGTACCAGGCCTGTTCTCTTGCGGATCTGGTCTTGGGCGATATCCCGTTGACAGCGAATTTTGTTGCAGTGGCCGGCTTTGGTGTGGGGCTTGAATACGATGAATGTCATGCCGACGGACAGGTGGCTTTGGCACCGTATGCTGAAGCAAGTAAACAGTAGGACGGACCGGAAGGATCAGGCGGTGGATGGCACCGGTGATCCGGTTGCCGGCACCAATCATTCCCAGTATTCCCGCTACCTTGGCCAAGAGAGAACCGCTGCTGTCAAACACACTGTTGACATCGCTGACGAAGGTCTGATTGCCGTTTCTGTCATAGATCGCAGCTTCCATTCCGTATTCCGTCAGGCACTGTGCCAGATAGGCCGCCTGGTTTTGATTCAGACGCTGGGCGATCAAAGTAGGTGCGTTGGAAACCAGACTCATGGCCTCGTCGTCCGTATAGCCGCAGGTATCGCTGATCAGATTGACCGCGGTGGATAATGAACAGCTGCCGGTTCCGACCAGCATAACAGCATAACCATCAGCTGTATAAACAGTTGAAGCAATCATTGGACTTGCAGATGCCGCTGCAGTTTCCTGCGTCACAGCAGCCCCACAGGATGAACAGAAGCCTGCGCCAGCGGGGAGTAAAGCTCCGCAATATAAACCAGTATGCCATGTCATCCCTCCTGATCTTGTTTATTGTCTGGTGCGGACGGCACGCACCAGAGAATCTATATCATCAGCCGGTACCAGAAGCGGGGCTCCACCGTCCACCACCGCCTGGTAGGAATCCGCGCTGTATTCACAGATGACGACAGTAGTTTCCATTCCGGAGACACTGACGGCGTGAATGCGGAGAATCTGATCGCCTGTTTGTTCCGTTTCAGGCGTCCCATCAGCTTCCAGTGCAGAGACCATCTGCCAAAGAGTCTCTTCGGCTTTGTCGGTTTCGGAGGCTTCTGACGCTTCGGCTGTACCATCAGGCATTGTTTCTTCATCTTCAGGAGAATCAGTTTCTTCCGTAGCTTCAGCCGCAGGTTTCACCAGCCGATATTCTCCCTTTTCTATGGTGAAGGTTGCTTCCGCCAGCTGTTCATAGGGCATGGGAAGGATGGCTTTAATCCTCATATCCTCAGCGGATGCGGTCAGCAGACCGCTCACGTCTTCGCTGGCTACGGTATAGACCATAAAAGAGTCAGGCAGGCGGGCATAATAATGGCTGTTCTCATCTATTATGCCCAGAAGAATAGTCGCTGCTCCATCTTCGCCCACCAGCTTGACTGTGACAGCCTGCTCATCATCCAACTGCCACTCTTTCAGGGAAGTCTCGTCTGCGTTTGCTGTTACCAGATTTTCCCAGGAAATGTTGCCTGCATCGGAGATCAATGTCTCGACTTTACTGCTGTCCAGGGGCTGCTCCGTCTGTGCGTCATACCAGAACTGATCCGGATCCACAGTCTTGCTTTCGCTCAGCTTGACGGCATGGAAGGAATCACCCACGGACATTTCCGCAACATCCGCAACTGCCGGAATCGTCTCCATCGCCACCATGTCCTTCTGTGACTTATCAAACGTACTGGACAGCGAAGAAGCAATGGTGTAGATGGTGCCCTCCTGCCCGGAAAGGCTCAGATAGTAACCATCTGCGAAGGGCGTGGCGTCACCCATGTTGTATGTCGTACTGCTTCCGTCCTTCCAGGCAGCGGTAACGGAGAAAGCCGGCGTTTCCAAACCGTAATCAGCCGGGTTTTTCACATCCTCCAGCTTGTGTGTGCCCTGCAAACCGAGCAGGCTGTCTGCCATGGCCTGCACAGCGCTTTGCTGTACCGGCCAGGCTGGCTGGTCCGTTGTAGACCAGGTATCGTTTGCATATGTAAAGGCATAGACGGCATCGTCTTTCGTCCAGCTGAGGCCTGTCAGATCATCCATTGTTTTCGCGGTCAGATCAAAGGTACCCGCTGTTTCCGATACGGACTCCGTTTGGTTAAGCTGCTTCACTCCAAAGTATCCACCGACCAGGATTGCCAGTGCGCACAGCATCAGGATCATTTTCTTGCTGCGTTTCACCGCCGTTTCCTCCTTATGTAAATGATAACGCCGACTGCAATCAGTGCCGCCGGAATAATGCCGATCATAACGACACTCCAGAAGCTGGAGGAGGATGCCGGCACTGTCAGCGTTTCTTCATCAATCGACTTGGCTCGTATGGAGATGCTTTCTTCCTGCCCACCCATCCAGTTCAGGGCGTTGAGCAGCAGATTCGAGTTTGCGCCGCCCACCGTATAATCCACATTGCTGTTCAGCATGCTGCCGGAAGAGAACCAGATCAGTTTTCCCCCTTTTTCGCTGACCGCGCCGACATGGAAGGGACCGTCTGTGTCGCCGTCCTCTTTCTCGGTTGTCTTCATGTTCAGTGCCGCCTGCTTGGCATAGGAAGAGGAGGATGTAGTCAGCAGCCAGGTGATATCTGCTGTGCTGCTTTCCGTCTCCGTGATTGGCTGAGCGACGGGTGCCAGAATATAGTATCCGCCATCGACAATAGCGTCTGTGATTTCATGGCTGGCGACTTCAGGCAGAATGTAGTGCGGGTACCGGCTGATACGCATATTTCGGTCGCCTTCAATGACAATGCCTGTTTCGACTGTCAGGCCCATGGCCTGCGTGACCTTCAGGAGGTTGGTCATTTTGCCCGATTCGATGTAATCGGTCATTAAGACCACGTTACCGCCGTTTTCCAGATAACTGATCAGCACAGCTGTTTCATCCTCTCCCAGATCGGAAGAGGGCGCATGGATCAGCACAGCCGCAGCATCCTCCGGCACGGACTCAAGAGACAGCAGGGAAAGGGATTCATACTCCATGTTATCCTGCTTAATCATATCTGTCACATCAGACGAAAGCTCCTGTTCACCGTGGCCGGACAGCACATATACCTTTGGCAGGTTTTCGCTGGTCACATAATGGATAGCATTGGTGATTGCGTTCTCGCCGTCGAATGTGGTGGTTGTGTTATAGCTATAGCTGTAATAATCCATTGAATAGTCCGTTACATATATCTCATCATAGCCTACCAGCCTGTACCGCCCTTCGCTGTCTACGATTACGCTGTTCTGATACAGCCGGGAGGTCTCCAGATCATATCCCTTCAGGAAGGTGGGCTGCACATTGGGATCGACCGTCTCCACTTTGATATGGCTTGACAATGCAGCATAGTTGTTCAGAAAGCGGGTGATTGTCGTATCCTCGCTGCCGCTGGAAGCCAACAGATACAGTGTCACGTCCTTGTCCAGGGAAGCAGCAATGCGCTTCGTCTGGTCAGAGAGGGAATACAGGGAGTTGCTGGTCATGTCAATCTGTGTGGCCGTGGTAGGCAGACTGCTGACAATCAGGTTGGCGAAGACCGCGATCACAATTACGATCACCACCGCGAAGGCAGACCAGCTGCCGGCGATAAAACGATGGCTGAACATCTTTCGAATGCTCCCTTTTGAGCGGGTGACTATCTTTTCCATCCTGCTCATTCGTTCCACCTCCTCTTCTCCATGCTTTGTACAGTGAGAAACAGGAACACTCCGATAATGGACAGATAATATACGATCGCCGTCAGGTCAAATACGCCGTCCACAAAAGTGTCAAACCTGTCGAATACGCTGATGGACTGCATCATGCTGGCAAACAGACCGGAGAAGAAGGAGGTGTTGCTGCTGTACCACAGATACAGCGCTCCGCACCCGATGACGGCAGTCAAGATGCTGACAATGAGATTCTTTGCCAGTAATTGCAGAATCACCGCAAAGACCACAACCAGCACCATCAGGGCAATCAATGAAGAAGAGGCCTCAGTAGAGAGATAACTGGCCAATCCGTTCATAAAATACAGAATCAGCATAGTCACCAGGGTGATCACTGCTGCCGCTACCTGGCTTTCCGTTACGGATGAAATAAAGAGGCCAATGGAGAGCAGGCAGGCACCCAGCAGAAAAAAGCCAAACAGCGTACCGTAGGCGGAAGCATACTGAATCGTGCCAAACTGGGAAAGGATCAGCGGATAGAGAGCGATAATCAGTACAGGAAGCGCTAGAACCACCAGCATGCCCAGATACTTTCCGATCACAACGCTGGAAAGGCGCATGGGGAGAGAGTATAAGAGCTGATCCGTTTTCTGCCGCTTTTCCTCCGCCAGCGTCCGCATGGAAATGATGGGCACGGCGATCAGATAGATAAAGGAAATCGCCGAAAGCACATGTTCAGATTTCGCGGTATAACCGCTCAGGTTGTAAGCCATGCAGTAGATACCGGCGAAAATCAGCAGAAATGCCGCCAACAACCAGCCGATTACGCTTTTGTAGTAGGAACTGACTTCCCGTTTCCATACAGCGATCATGTTTCATCCGCCTCCCTTCCGGTCGATTCCGCGTCATCGGTTTCCTTATTTGCCTCGATTTGTTCTGCCTGGTCATCTGGCAGGACATCCCCCTGCGTCAGTTCGAGGAAGACATCCTCCAGGCTGGCACGCACTGTGCGCATTTCCAGCAGCGGCAGTCTGGCATTGGCAAATGCGGAGAAGACCGTCTCCCGGATATCAACGTTTTCGGCTGGTTTGATCTCGGCCAACGTTGTGTCGCCATCGCCGGTTTTGATTTTCTGATCTTCAATCTGTTCGATCCCGTTCAGAACCTCCTCTGTCTCTTCCTTGCCGCCCTTCACCTCCAGGTGCAGCGTGATCGTGCCTGCAAACAGCCTGGTCAGGTTTTCCGGCGTATCACTGGCGACGAGATGTCCGTTCGAGATGATCATGATGGAATCGCAGACTGCCTGCACCTCGCTCAGAATATGGCTGGACAGGATGATCGTATGGTCTTTGCCAAGCTCACGGATCAGGTCACGGATCTCGATGATCTGCGCCGGGTCAAGGCCGACTGTGGGTTCGTCCAGGATGATCACTTCCGGATTGCCCAGCAGCGCCTGTGCGATGCCAACCCGCTGTTTATAGCCCTTGGAAAGATTCTTGATCATCCGATCCTGGACGCTTACGATAGCTGTTTTCTCCATCACCTGATTGATTTGCATCGCCTGCTCAGCATGCGTAATGCCTTTTGCAGATGCTACAAAGTGCAGGTACTCATTTGGAGTCATATCCGTATACAGAGGAGGCTGCTCAGGCAGGTAGCCGATCAGCCGCTTTGCCTGTAACGGTTCATCGCTGATGGAGTGGCCATCAATCAGGACTTCTCCTTCTGTTGCTCCAAGACATCCTGTAATGATATTCATCGTCGTTGATTTACCCGCGCCGTTCGGTCCGAGAAACCCATATATTTTTCCTTTTTCGATGGTAAACGACAGGTTTGAAACCGCTGCATGTGTTCCATACTTCTTCGTCAGATTCCTGACCTCAATCATCTTTAACGCCTCCTATTTATCTGATTGCATTGATATCCATATAGATGCTCTGCATTTCGACATCTGTGAACCAGATCGTTTCTGCAACCGAATGAAGCCGCTCCCGCATAGAGCTGGAAACCATGGCGTTCGTTTTGTACTTAAGCTGATGCTCCAGGCTTGCCCAGAAATCCATGGCGATGGTTCTCATCTGGATTTCTACAGGGATCATCTGTTTTCCATCGATGCCATAAACCGCCGCGCCGACAGTCATATGATAGCTGCGGTATCCACTGGGCTTTGGCGTTTCGATGTAATCTTTAATCTGGATCAGCTGGAGATCGTCCTGTAGCTTCAGCATATCTGCAACCCGATAAATGTCTTCAACGTAGGAACAGACGATGCGGATCCCCGCGACGTCCAGAACATTCGCACGAATCGTCTCGATCGTTACAGACCGATTCTGCTTTGCAAGTTTTTCTGAGATGCTGTGAAAACTTTTGATACGCTTTTCGATATGATGAATCGGATTTCTGGCGCATGATAACGCAAGCTGTTGGTCCAGACTCTCAATCCGGGCAATGATCTGCATCATCGCAGAATAGTATTGGACTCTCAGCTTTGCAAAGGGCAAAGACTGGTCGCCTTCAATACTCGACCAGTTTTCATCGATCTGGTTCAAAGAATCGTCACCTCACTTTCAGACATTTGAACCAATTCTCATTTTGCCAGAAGAACCTTAACTGAATCTTAAGGTTCGCAGAAAGTATATGAACAAACAGTAAACAGTGAACTTGATGCAATCGAAGTTGGTTCCAATTTGTAACAAGAACAGGCATGCTGAATTCGTGAAAAAGTGGCAAGCAGGGCAAATGTATTACATTTTGCATAGCTGCAAGCAATGCAATCCTTCATTCGGGGATTTGATACAAAGACAAAAAAATGCACCCCCCGGGAGTGCAAGGGGGATGCAGGGGTGGACGAATTATGGGTGTCGCCTTTGAATAAACAGGCCTTGTCCGAAAACAACAAAGCCCGAGAAGTTTTTTTCAGCGTCTTTTCAGCGCCTTGGTGATACCCATAACTGCGCCGAAGACAACTCCGGCAATCGGCCAGATGATCCAGGAAATGTTCCAGTGATATCCGATAAAGCTCCACGCCAGATATGCGGCGGTGATCAGGCACCAGTACACACCGCAGATATATCCGTAGTGCTTGCTGTTCTCCTTGCTTTCGCGGGAATACTCCTCTTCTTCAAGAAGCATCTGGTAACTGCCCCAGACGATAGAGACACGGACAATCAGCAGAACACCGATCGCCGCCATCACCAGAACAGAAGCGATTCCAATCACGCCCCAGATGGATTCCCTTCCGAAGAACATACAGATGAATAGCGGAATCGTTGATGCGATACAGATCAGGATTCCGATGAGCAGATACCGGGTGTGCATAGGCTGGAATCTTTCTTTCCGATCTTTGACCATGCCTGTCACGCCGTAAAGCGTATCTATGGGTTCCTTCTCCAGATACTCATAGCGGGAGATCCGCAGATTGGAGATGATGAAAAGGCCGACTGCCGGGATAATCATCAGCATCAGGACGACCAGCCCGACGCCGCCCGCCGCTTCCTCAGACCAGTTCAGCAGACCAAATGACTGAGCACCACCCAGCAGGATCAGGGCAACCGGGGAGAGAATGCAGAGCATGACGCCGAGCGCAACCCGCCGGGAGTTCTCTTCCTTTATTGTCAGGAAGGTATTGGCTTCCTCCATGCTGATGGTGCGGGACGAACTGTCCGCGGCACTTTCCTGGGTTAGTTCCGTCTGCTCCAGATTATCTTTCAGCAAATAATCCGTGCTCACACCGAACAGTTCTGAGAGCTGGATCATCCGGCTCATATCCGGGATGGACTGAGCGCCTTCCCACTTTGAGACAGCCTGTCGACTGACATTCAGTTTCTCCGCCAGTTCTTCCTGCGACCAGCCATTCTTCTTTCTGAGATCGATCAATTTGTCCGCAAAGATCATTTTGATTTCTTCCTCCTTGGTTTTGTCCCGTTCCGGGCAAAGCCAGAATAGCTGATCGGACTGTTACAGGCTATCAAATAGGGCTGGAAATCCCGCAACCAGCAGTTGCAACTGGTGATATGTCTGATCGGGATTCTCCCAAAATCCTCTTAGCTCAGATATCCTTCTGCCTGCAACAATTCCAGAACCCGCGCTTCTCGCTCAAACATCATTTTATTATATGGGCTTTCCTGAACGTTACGGTTCTTCTCTATTGCTGTTGCGGGGGTGACGAATTCCGGCTTGTAGGATTCTTTCGCTTCGTATTCGTCCAGATCCTGAGCAATTGACTCGTCCTCTGCCTCGCAGAGATAATAATAGTTATCCTGCACAAAGCATTCCGTATCATCTTTATCACTTTTCTGAATTCGATGAACGATTCCGTATTCTTTTATTGTCCCTGGAATAACTCTCAGCCCAGCTTCTTCCCGGGTCTCGCGGATCATGGCATCAATCGGGTTTTCCTCTCCCTCTATGCCACCGCCGGGGAATTTGTAGTAATCATATTTCAGGCTGTGAACCATGGCAACTTTTCCGCTTCTGATGATAATGCTTCTGGCCGAGTTGCGCGTAAACGTATGCGTGCACGCGCTATAATCCTTTTTATCCATTTCAAAAAGTAATCTCATCTATTATTACCTCATAAAGCCTTCCCCATAATCAGTTCCGTGGGCTGTTCATAACCCGGAAAAGGCAGGTTCAATTCCCCGCAGTCTTTGTATCCAATAGCCCGGTAGAAGTGCTGCGCTTTCTCATCCTCCTGTGTAGAAGTCATGACCAGCCCGTACCGCTTGCTTTTCATATCTTTTTCCCAATGTTTCATCAACAAACTACCATAGCCTTTGCGCTGTTCCTCTCTCCTGACATACAAAAGCGTTCGGAAAGGGATGCTGTCCCAGAACAGGGAGTAACGAAGAATCGCTATCGGCAGACCTTTCCGTGCCAGAATATAACCCATGTGATCCCGCACCTTATGAGCATATTCGTCCCTGCTCAGATGCCGATCCAGCGAGAACCAGAAATCCTCATCAGCTGTCGTTGCATAACGGACAGAAACATCAGAACAATCCGGATTCAGTTTCAGGACAGCTATGACCTCATCACCATCCCATTCCCCGGTTTCCACAAAGCCGAATGATGAATATAGCCCTTTTGCCGCCGCGTTTCCCGGCTCATAGGATAGCCAGCAGCATTCTGCCGGTCCACATGGTTCACTGGCGATGAAATCCATAATCTGTTTCATTGCGGCTTTCCCATAGCCTTTTCCCTGATACCGTTCATCAATCATGAAGCGCCACAGATTGTAATTGCATTTTGCGATAGCCGGGGCATCCTCCCAATCGTCATCCGCACCGAATCCGATCATACAGAAGCCCACCGGCGTTTCGTCATCATAGATTCCGAAAGGGAAAGCCTGACCGTGATGCGTGATCGTGATATATGCCTCGATAATGCTGACATCATTCCGGGCGACAAAACTTTCCTGCGTCTCGCTGACACGCAGCATCATAATATCCCAGACATTCTTTCCATTGATTCTTTCCAGTCTGATCATTTCTGTTCCTCATCATCTGCAGAGCAGGTTCAGTTCTTTCTTCATTTCAGATTTCAGCTCTTCCGGTTTCATGGGATGATTCAGGGCTGAAACAGGTCATCCAGTGTGACCTGGTTTTGTACAAGACCACTGTACATATTTCGTTTCAAACCATAAGTAGTGATCATGATCAGCTGAAGAGATTTCCTGCTTTTTGTCTCCTGTCGGAATACGCTGATTTTGTTGCGAAGGGCCAGGTCATAGGCCTGATCGATTGTGAATTCCCCTATAGAGAACTTGATTTCACACAGATTGATCACCCGATCGCGTCGATCAATTAACAGATCAATTTGTGCGCCCCGGGTACCTGTTTCTTCATTTCCCCGGGTACGCCAGACACTTTCTTCGGACAGGACGCCCAGGATCCCGAGCTTTCTCTTAATCTGTGGGATGTGTTCCATACAAAGAGATTCAAATGCCAGACCGCTCCAGAAGCGTCGGGTAGGAAGATCGATGGAATTGCTCCAGAAATGCGCATCCTTACCATAAAAATCCCGGACAAAGCGGAAATAAAACACGGAATAATGGTCGGAAAGACGGTATCGTGTATCTTTTGCCTTTTTCCCATAGAAACGCGCCGCCTGAATGAATCCAGATGAGTTCAGGTTGTGTAGGGCTTTTGTGAGGGCTCCGTTGTCACTGATTTTGCAGCATTGACAGATCTCCTGTCTGCTGAGGCCACCGGGCTTTGCGCTGAGTGCCTCGGCAATTTGAAGATGAAGACGGCTGTTGGAGAACAGGGTTTTATACAGATGGTCAAACTCATCCCAGAATTCTCCTCTGGGCTGAAAAAACAGACGGTCAATGTTTTGCGTGAGGGAATATCTTTCGCTGAGCGCGTTCAGATAAAAAGGAATGCCTCCCATAATCATATAGCATTCTGCGATTTCGTACCTGGACCAGAATATGTTTTTAGACTGAAGAAACAATTCGGTTTCATGCAGCGTGAAAGGCTGTAAGTACAGGCGGCAGGTCTGCCTGTTAAAAAGCCCGCCCCTGTTTTCTGAGAATTTCTCATCCAGCCATGAAGACGCGGATCCACAGACAATGAAAACCAAATTATTCCGGGTGGATCCCCAGTCATTCCAAAACCATTCAAAGGCAGGAAGAAAATTGGATTTGTGTGAATCCAGCCAGGGCATTTCATCAAAGAAGACTACCTGCTTTTCCATCGGCTCGCTTTTTTCCAAATAAGCCCGCAGATCTTCAAAGGCCTGAATCCAGTTTTCAGGGTCCTTCCATTTTATTCCGGTTTTTCGGGTAAGCTCTGCCGCAAAGCTGTGCAGCTGCACTTTTCTTGATTGATTATAGGCACCGGTTATTTTGAACGCGAAATGATGATCGAAATATTCATTAATGAGAAATGTCTTTCCGATTCTTCTCCTGCCATAGATAATGATCAGTTGAGCCTGATTGCTCAGCATGCAGTCATCCAGGCGTTCGCATTCATATTCACGGCCGACAATATTCTGCTTCATAACTGGGTAATACTCCTTTACTCGACGAACCTGCGTCGAAATCCGCGTTTATTATATACATTTCGACGCAGGTTTTCAAGATGCAGCATAGAAATCCATGTCGAAATCCGCAAAAAAACAAGAGATTTCGACATGGGTTCCTGATAAAAACGGGGGGAGTGTATCGTCGTAACGATAGCCGTTCCTATCGTTTAACCGGTTCAATCGTTTGGATTATATAATTGTCAAAGCACTGCCGAGATATCAAATGCCTCATAAAATGTCGTCCGTCCGGTCACGCAGATCGTCCAAACCCCTTGATTTCAAAGCATTCAAGCCTGTCTTTGCAAAATGGACATTGTATCAAATCCTCGAACATAGGGAAAGTTAATACATTTTGCAAAAAGCTTGTTGAGGGCTCCGCCCCCAAGCCCCCGAAAACCAGCACTTTGTGCTGTGGTT
>JAFUZM010000283.1 GCA_017476605.1 Clostridia bacterium | reverse complement strand
TATGCTGCATTTGCTCGATTCATACTCTCTCGCTATTTGGATCTTTAGTTCAGGACTATATTTGTTTTTTGGCATATAATAATGCTCCCTTCATGTCGACAGTTTTTTTCTTTCTCTGTCTTCCATGAAGGGAGCATATCAGTGTTGCGGGTGTTTGTGTTCGTTACTTTACAATACGCTTGTTGCGAATCGCTTCATTTGTGAGTTTACAACTTTGCGAGTACCTACTGGTACCTTCGTAGGAAAGCACATGGTCGCATGGCTCAGTTGGTAGGACGACTGAAACAAGTTATCCAACTGGGAAATTCCCCGCAGGCGCGGAAAATAAGGTGGCATGGCTCAGTCGGTAGTCCAATGTGGTTGGAACGTCAAACGGTAAGGTGGCATGGCTCAGTCGGTAGAGCACTTCGTTCACATCGAAGGGGTCGTTGGTTCGAGTCCAACTGTCACCACTAAAAATCCGGTAGGCGTTATGAATCAACGCTTGCCGGATTTTTTTGCGTACCCTTTTGCGTACCCCTAAGGGTACGCACGAGGGGTACGCAGAGGGTACGCAAAAATCGGTGCGTGAAAAGCGATTTCCGCAAAAAATACCCCCGCAAGTTGGGGTAATTCACTGCTTATTCTCTTTGAAAATAATAGTATAGACCCCAATCTTGATCATTGGCCCACGGGTCGTAGAAATGAGCGGTGACCCCGTTTACACTTCTGGGATAAACCATGGCACAGCTTGCACTTCCATCCTCAAAGAAGAGAGGAAGGCTTCCTCTAAGATTTTTTTCTGCCCTGACCAGCCATTCCTTTTCACCGGTAATATGCCCATAACGTTCGAATGCCAAGCCGCTGAGGCTGCTCCAATAATGCGGAAAAGTATCTCCCAGCATATGCCGTTTTCCAAACCAGTATCCATCCCAGTGTCTGATCGCCACCTCGTTGAAATGATAATCAGGCTGCATTCCCTGGAATAGTATCAAAAGTTTCATCTGTTCCCTTGCTGCAGAAAGTAATGCATGCTTTCCACTGAGCTGATAACCCATTAGCAGCATGTTCACTGCAGGTGCGACGATACTCTGCTCATAATCCACTTCGCTTGTAGGATAATGAATTCCAATGTCTGCGATTTTCTCTGCATGATGGATAAACAGGTGCCGCATGTCTTCTGCACGGTCAGTCATGCCGGCTTCTTTTAGCAGCGCAACAATACTAGTCATGGGAATGCCAATGGCATAGAATCTGTCACCACCACGATCATAATAGTTTTCCATTACATCAGCAGCCCGTTTTATCCATAAAGGCTCATGAGAAACTCGGAATAGTTCCATAAAGAACACAGCGACCCATGGTTCGTTATACAGGCGGTGTCTTTCTTCCATATAGCCAGCATCGTCATAGACAGTATGGGTTTTTTCTTCATAGATTTCCCTGAGGATGAAATCTGCGTAATTCCAAAGACTCTTCTCCAACGCTTCATCATTGAAATGTCGGCAGGCCAAAGCGACTAAAGCACCCATCCCCAAACGTTCTCTTGCGCTGTTATGATCAGGAATGTCATGACTGTAGCACAGCTTGTTTGTTTCATTATCATAAATCAGATATGCCCCGCATAAATGGGAGGAAGTATCCATACACTGTTGCTTTTCTACAATAAACTGGGCCCGGCGGCGCAACAACTCAGTTGCAGGCGGCATGATTCGCCAGCAGGCGGTGGTTGATTTTCCGTTTGACTGGAACGTTTGACAAATCTCTCCCGTTCGGGAGGTGTCTACGAATCCTCCGTTCCATTTTACTTTATCGTAATGAAAAGCGACCCATTGCTCGGAAGTGATGTAAAGCGAACCAAAGTATGCTTTCAGAATGCGCTTCCAGTCTTCTATTCCCTCATGGCGAAACAGCCTCCACCGAAGGATCTTTCTTTCTTCAGGAGCCAGAGAAAACTCTTTGGGATGAAGCAGAACAACCCCTCGCGTATTGCTGACACAGTGACTTTCCGTCAAACTTCGCCGGATGCTGTAGCTTTCCAGAGATCCCTGCGTGAGAATCATTCCCAAATGTGGCGCCTGGCCCCCCATTCGAAGAGCAAGCACCCAGGAGACTTCTCCGCCGCACCAGACATGAGCATGGCAGCGCTGGGGCAGGCAGATATCCGCAGCCAAATAATTATCATTCAGCGGAAGCGAAATGGACACGCTTCCCGCATCACAGAAAATGGTTTCCTGCGATTCGTTCGTAAAGATATAGGTTTCCTCAAGCGTATCATCCTGAAGGATAGTTCGGGCAGAGGTGCAGGAGATGCCATTGGGTGCAGCCATCTCTCCCCAGAGATGAGGCTCATTTACCCAGTTCATGCGGAATGGGTCATCTGCAAAAGTGATCTTTGCCAGAGAACCGTTTTTTTCTTCTAAAACCCAGTGACTCATGACATGCCTCCCTTTTATTCCTTAACAGAACCGATCATAATCCCCGTTACGAAATATTTCTGAATAAACGGATAAACCGCGAGCATGGGAATAATCGTAATAAATACTTTCGCCGCATTCAGGGACTTGTTGGACAGCTGGTTCATCTTAATCATTTGTTCCGTTGTCAGGTTCACCCCCATCGGAATACTGACAACAATTTGGCGAATGTAGGTCTGCAGTGGATAATGAGATTCCGAGTTGGAAAGCACCAGCCCCTGAAAGTATTCATTCCAATAGTAAACACTGACGAACAGAGTAATTGTGGCGATAACGGATTTGGAGCAGGGAACAACTATTTGGAAAAGAGTCCGCCATTTTCCGGCACCGTCCATTATGGCAGCCTCCTCGACATCCTTCGGAAAGTTTCTGAAAAAATTCATCATCAGTATCACATTATATACGGGGAGACTGCCACTTAGGATCAGGCCAGCCATGTTGTCCATCATGCCATAATTCTTCATACACATGTACCATGGAATGGTTCCGCCATTGAACAGCATGCAGAATATCACGATCCACATAGTGACGTTTCTGCCGTGAAACTCTTTTTGACTGCGGGATAAGGGATAAGCTATCATGATCACAATTAGAAGTGTTAAAGGGGTACCGATAAAAACACGCTCCAGAGAAATCTTGAAAGAATTGAAAAAAGCCCGATCCTTTATGATCTCGCCATAAGCAGATGTAGTGAAACCAATTGGATAAAATGTGACCCATCCGGCATTGGTTGCCGCTTTATCTGAGAAGGATAAGCAGAACGTGTACCAGATTGGATAAAGGCAGCTGAAGGCCAATAAAACCAGCAGAATGGAATTTATAGCCAGAAAGATGCGCCGGGAGATTGTCCTTGTCTCGATCATAAAAACAGCCTCCTCAGAAAATCGTATAATCAGCAAATTTATACGCAAGGGAATAGGAAATAATAATCAGGATAAAACTTACCATGGATTTGAACAGGCCAGCGGCAGTTGCAAGGGAGAATTGCAGTTTTGTCAATCCGATTCTGTAAACCCAGGTATCCAGAATGTCCACGGTGGAATATACCATTGGATTATAAGTATTAAAGACCTGATCGAAACCAGCGTTCAGGATGTTCCCCAGTGCGAGCACGGTCAGCAGAACGATGGTTGTGGAAAGAGACGGAAGCGTAATGTGAACTGTCTGCTTCCAACGTCCCGCACCGTCAATGGCGGAAGCTTCATAAAGCGTTGGATTGATTCCTGTCAGCGCAGCCAGATAGATGACTGCATTATACCCGAATTCTTTCCATACATCTGTCAGGATAATAAACCAGCGAAAGAATCCTGCATCGCTGAGGAAAACCACTTTTTCCTGCCCGAAGACCCCGCGGGCGAGGTTCACGATACCATCATATCCGAAGATATTTGTCATGACACTTGCCAGGATGACCCAGGACAGGAAGTGCGGGAGATATACGATCGTCTGAACTGCTTTTTTTAGTCGAATGCGGCGAACTTCATTAAGCATCAGCGCAAAGGCAAGCGGAATAATCATATTCAGCACTATTTTCGCGAATGCGATGATGACAGTATTTAGAATTACATTCTGCGCATCTTTCATCGAGAAGAGATATTCAAAATTTTCCAAACCGATAAACTGGGATCCCAAGATCCCCTTCTTCGGTTTAAAATCCTGAAAAGCCATCAGAATGCCAGCCATCGGGACGATAGAGAAGAAAAACAGCCAGAGCATACCTGGAGCACACATGAGATAATATGTTGCCTGGTTTTTGAAACGGCTGAGATAATCTTTCTTTTTTGATTGCATGCTTTCTTCCTCCCGAAAATGGAATGTCGCTGCGGTTTTTCGCAGCGACATTCATCAAATGAAACTTGTGGTTTCTTACTGTGCAGCGTCGTACTCTTCCTGTACACTCTGCAGAATCTTTTCGCCGCCTTCCGCCATCCACTGTTCCACGAAAGAGTCGAAAGCAGATATGTCGCTCTTTCCCGTAATGATGGAACGAATAACGCTGCCCTCCAGCGCTTCCAGATTGGCCCAGTAACGGTCTATTGTTTCATTGGTGGTGTAGGTCACAGAATAAACGGGGTTATTCAATTCAACCGTAGCGTAAGGCCTATCGCCGATCAACAGTGCGTATTGACGCTGAAAGTTGGATTCCGTTTCAGGAGTGTAGAGGAAATCCGCCCGGTGAAGTATCTCCCCCTGCTTATATCCAGGAACGATGCTCCGTACAACCTGCGTATCAGCCGCCAGCAGTTTGTAGTTGGGCTCATTTTGCCACGCGTCTGGCTCTGTCTCGCCATTCAGAACGCTGATCTCAGCCCGGTAAGTGTATTCGCATTCATCCATTGCAGCCAGGACATTCCGCAGCGGATACCATTCTATGTCTTCTGCAGTCTCGTTCTGGAAAACCGCTTCATTTGCAACAAGTACATTGTTGATAATCACAATAGCGGCAGCTACTTCTTCTGACACACTGCTGTTGACAAGCGTATAAGATGTCCCAAGCGATTTCATCTTAGCGTTCCAGACACCATCATTCGTAAAGAGTGGATAAGCCTGCCAGTCAACCGTATCGCTGTTCTTGAAGGAGTCTCCGTTTCCATATCCCAGCGCCCACCAGGGCCCACAGAAGAATCCACACTCATTCGCATTAACAACATCCTGGGAATAGTCTCTGGTGGCGAATTCGGGATCAATCAAGCCTTCCGAATACCACTGGGCCAGCATCTCCAGCGCAGCCCGGGTTTCAGAAGAAAGTGTACCATACTGCACTTTGTTTTCCCCATCCAGCACAAAATATCCCGGGTAAGCGTTCATGGCTGCGAAGATCGCATCAAAGCCAAAAGAGAAATTGGAGTGAAGAAAATCTGCATATACACGGCTATCCTTCTGGGCACCCAGAATAGGGATTGTCCTCTCTCCTGCAGGCTTCGCATCCCGTATAGCTGCTGCCGCATCATGGAGTTCCTGCACAGTCGTGGGCACCGCAATTCCCAACTCATCCAGCCAGTTTTGCTGCATCATCATCACCAGGACGCCATCGGCTGCAACAGAAATGTTGGGCAGAGCAAGCATCTTTCCCCCATAGGAAACCAGTTCTGCTGCTTTTCCGTTTGTAGTACCATGGATCGCCTTGACCTGCTCGGAAGCATAGCGGTCAAAAACCTCCGTCAGGTCGTAAAGCATGTCATCTTCCGCGGCTGCTGTAAAATACGTTCTATCGCTGACAACAACGGCATCCGGCAGACTGTCAGAAGCAATGGTCAGGGCGACTTTCTGATTAAAGTCATCACCTGTGGCTGCGGTCCAGTCCACCACGACCTTGATGTTGTAGTTATCCAGAAGGTAACGTGTGTAATAGTTATTGTCCACAGTGTCGCCCTCTTCAAGTGTCACATCCGTTGGCTCTACCGCCATGCCAATGTGCACCTCCACTACATGGTCAAATTTCTGGAAAGCCAGATCTTCGTCCGCAACAGCCGCACCAAAAAGGCTCAGCAGCAGGGAAACCATCAGCAAAAGAGAAAGCAGTTTTTTCATTGGGGAACCCTCCTTCGTTTGATTTCTTTATCGGAAGGGTAACATAAAACTTACTTCCTTCAACAGTCTCATTCATTGGAATCTTTGAGAACAAAAGGCATACTACTGGAATAAATGTTTGTTGCAAGCAAAACAAAAGAACCCGTTTCACGCGGCCTTTACCTTTCCTGCTCAGCAGGTCTTCCATAGATTTGCCGAAAATCCTTTGGCGATTCCTTGCGGACTTCAAGAAACATTTTCTTATAATACTGATAGCTGTCGTAGCCTACCATCAACGCGATGTCTGTGAGAGAGTGCGTTCCTTCCATAATCAGTTTCATGCTCTCAAAAATCCGTTTTCTTCGGATAAATTCATTTGGCGTAATGCCAAAATAACGGCTAAAGCAGCTGCTTAGATAGCTTCGGCTCAGCCCGGACGCATCTGCAATCTCCTGAATCAAACAAGACTCCTGATAGCTTTTTTTCATCAAATCGGCCGCAACAAGTAGCCTCGCTTCCGTTGTATTTGGATCTCCCTGCTGAGCTTTTTCGATGATGTACTCTCTGCAGGTATAAAGGTACCTGATAGCATCTTCTGCCGATCTGATTCTGCCAATGTCCAGAACATGAAAATGATTTGTTATTTCGAGCCGAAGGATCGTTTCCCGAAGTGTTGTATCAAGGTCCTGAACAGCATAGTTTTTTTCTTTCAGCATTCTTTCCGTTTCCCATAAATACAGATCATCACAAATCCACAGCGGGTAGGACAACTGCTGAGCTGCCTCCTGAATGTTGTCAGTTTTGCCTTCTTTTGAAGCAGTTTCATTCCCTTCAGCGCTGATATGTCGTTGCACCACTTCTGATACGCGGGAGAGCAGGGAATCAAGATCCTCTTCTTCCAGTTTCAGCTTGGAGATATAATCAATGACTCCAAGCCGAAGAGCCTCCTGAATATAGGAAAAATCTTCATGAAAGGTCATGACAACATATTGAACCACGGGATGCAGTTCCCTGCATTTCTGTATGAAGGTCAGTCCATCCATAATAGGCATCGCAAGATCCAGCATCACAAGGTCCACCGTATGTTTTTCCAAGAAACGGAGACCTTCTTTCCCGTTATATGCCTCGCCAACGATTTGCATCTGATGTTTCTCCCACGGAAGCATCGTCCTGATGCCAGAAAGGGAAAGACGGTCATCATCAATAATCAGCACTCGTATCATGGTGTGCCTCCTTCCACATACCAAGGTGAATAATCGCTCTTGTTCCGCCTTCCGGTTTGTTCTCCAGCATTAAAGTACAGTCCTCTCCATAAAACTGTCTCAGCATGCTGGCGGTATATCTCAATCCTATGCCTCCATGGTTTCGAATCGAGTCCAGAGAATTGAACTCCTGAATTCGCTCTGGTTCTACGCCGCAGCCATCATCGTCAATCATTAAGAGCGCTCCACTTTCATCAGGTCGAACGGTTATTTTCAGATGCCCGTCCGTATCCATCCCATGCGAGACTGCGTTTTCGACGACAGGCTGCAGGAAGAGCCGCGGCGTTGGAGAATCAAGATAAGCACCTTCCTCAACTTCATATATCACAGTGAAACGATGTTTCATCTGTTCAAGTGCCAGATAATCCCGGCTTATATCCAGTTCTCTCCGCAGTGTAGGGTCTTTCTCTCCTCGGCCCAGCGAATAATTCAGTATTTCCATCAGATGATGAACGTAGTCGCTGATTTCCTTTTGTTTGTTGAGCCGTGCAAGCCAATACAAAGAATTCAGCGAATTCATCAGAAAATGCGGATTAATCTGGTAATAAAGGGTTTCCAGTTCCAGCTTCGACTTTTGCTCTTCCTTGACTCTCACTTCATCGATCAGCTGTCTGGCATATTCCAGCAAGTCTTCAAATCTCTCCATCAGATTGTCATATTCCGTCATACCAGTTCGTTTCGAGGTCATGAAAAGCTCCGGCCTGCTTACTGCGTTTACAGCATCCACAATCAACTGTAGTTTTCGCAGAATGAGATGATTAAAAAGAGCAACTGCAATGCATATCAAAATGATAGCAATTAATATTCCTATAATCAGATAATCAATCCATTGAAACATATGCTCTGTAAAGGTAGAACGAGGAATCGCAAGGACATATGTATATCCGCTATTGGATTGATTTTTGCACCACACCAGATGATTGGACATACCAAAGAGCTCAGATCCATCAAAGCAAAGCGCGGAAGCATCCTGATTCGCATACTCCTGATGGCTGCAGTAACAGATTTCACCATCTTTAGTCAACTGGAACAGAATATAACCAGAAGCATCTTCTTCGTTAATGTCTTTCAGAAGTTCAGGCACAGATGTACGGACTTCAACATAGATAATCAGATTTCTGTCGGAAAGGAATGTATCCGGCCATGCAACGGAGACAACCGGATGATTGCTGAATCTTGATTTGGATTCATGAATTGCGTGAAACGTAACACTTCTTGTTTGCCGTGCAATGGGCAGTCCTTGGGCCGGGTTAAAATTATCCTTTGGCATAAAAGTGGTTGCTGTAATGCTGCCTTCTTCCGGAGAATAATACAATGCCAGTTCTACTTGCTTTCCGATAGCAGTTACAGTCTGGAGATTACTGCCTAGCTTTCGTTTGGCTTCCCCCAATTCATACATGTCTTTGGCACGCATCATTTCGTTCATTTGCTTGCCTACAACGCCACGGGATGTCATATGCTGTGATATTTGCAACGCCTGAGTATATTCTTCATCCAATTGTTGTGAGATCATACGGATAGCAGAATCCATGTGGGCTCTTCCGCGGCTTTCAATCGATGTACGAATCATTTGGTATGAAAAGAAAGAAAGCACGACCAAAATACTGATTACCAAAAAGCTGATAATCAACACATATCGTCCACGAACCGTGCGAAAAAGGCGTCTGAACATCTGCGTGTTTTCCTCCCACATAGATTACGTGTCATTGGATCCTATATTCCTACCATCAATGAAGATACAATAACAAGAATGTCAAATCAGATTTGACGGAATGAGCAAGTCATCCGCATTCAAAGGGAATGGATGCTGTACCATGCAGACGATGCCGCCTTTCCCGCGTGAAAGAGTGGTTTTCTCAATCACGTCAAATTTGCGGGTCTCCTTCTTATCCGGATTTGCGCTCATTTTGATCTCAAGGGGGTGAATCTTTCCGTTTTCCTCAACAAACACATCGATTTCCTTGGCTTTGTCATCCCGATAAAACGAAATAAGAGCTTGCTGCGGGGCATAGGCATAATTCTTCACCAATTCCATCACAACATAGTTTTCAAAATAATGACCATTTGCTGCTCCGCTTTGTAGCGTATCAACCGTCAGCCAACGGCTCAGATAAGCACAAAGCCCGGTATCACAGAAATACAGCTTGGGCGTTTTCACCAAGCGCTGCAATTCATTGTTGGAATAAGGCTCCAGCAGATAGATAACATCCATATCCTGAAGAATGCCAACCCATTTTTTTGCAGTAGGCTCTGAGATTGCAGCCGCTTCTGCCAAAGTATGATAGTTGACAAGCTGCCCGACCAGTGCAGCACAGGCACGAATCAGCCGCTTGAAGCCGACAACATCCTTGATCCCTTCGTCATTTATGGCGTCAGCCATCAGATAATTGTCGATGTAGGACTGATACCAGGCTTGCGCCATCTCCGCGGACGCGGACTGAATGTCGGCAAATCCACCCTGCCATATATGCTGAAAGACCTTCTGCAAATCATTCTCCTGCATATGCTCCTGCCTCTCCTGAAGGCGGGACATGGAAAAATCCAATGCGGATGCATTCAAATAACCGGCTTTTTCCCGCTGAGAGAGTCCGTACAAACGCAGAATACCCAGGCGGCCGGCCAGCGTCTCCTGAGACCGTTCCATAAGTTTTTTTCTCTGGGAACCAGTCAGCCAGAAGCGTCCCCGCTCATCGCTTTCATCACACATAATCTTGATCTGGTTCAGCAGGGTCGGCGCTTTTTGGATTTCATCGATCAGAATAGGCGGCTTATATGTCTGAAAAAACAGAACAGGATCTGTGATTGCCAATTCCCGATCGAGATCGTTATCCAATGTAACAAACGTTCTGTGCTGTTCCTGCGCCATGTGTTTGAGCATCGTGGATTTCCCTACCTGGCGTGCGCCGATAACCAGCACGGCTTTGAAAAATTGACTCGCTTCTGCAAACTTTCGTTCCAATTCACGATGTATATAATTCATGCCATCCTCCAAATTAAGCGTTAATCTAAAGTCGAATTTATAATACCACAGAATCAAGAATTATACAAGTGAAAATAGAGATTATGATGTCAGGGTCATAAGACCCATGGCTTTTCTTTCTTGCTGTTGTTGCGGTATTGATTATCATACCTGGGTATGTAATTATAAAAGTTTTTATTGGCTTGTTTTCAGGCTGCATTATCTGGGGAATCCAATCAGCGAAATGCAAAAGAGAATATGAACGTACGTATCATGTACGCGTTGAAACAGATGATGAAGGAAAATATCATTCACGCGGAAAAATTATAAGCTGACAAAAAAGCTACAAAGAGGATGAACACCCCTGATCGTGAACACCCACCTGAACACCCTGAACACCCCGTGTTCATAAAGCCGTGAACACCCCCTGAACACCCCTTGGCTGAACACCCGCCCGTGAAGCAAGAAAACCGCCAGTTCCTTTGAAATCAAAGGCTTCAGCGGTTTGAACACAGCCTCATAATTTTGTTGCAAACTCGACCACATAGCCAGAGCACTTCGTTCACATCGAAGGGGTCGTTGGTTCGAGTCCAACTGTCACCACTGAGGGAACGCAAAAATCGGTGCGTACCGGTACGCAAATGGGGTACGCAAATGCCAAAAAAGTGCGTACCCTAACGGGCGAGTCGTACACATCAACCATAGGCCGTTAGTCTGGTTATCTTCCGAGTTAACTGCCGTAAGCCATATCGAAATCTTCTCCATTATTGAGCTTTTCAATCAGTTCCAGTAAACCCTGCTGCCCGTGTGCTGCCATCCATCTGTCAAGCTCATGCTTCGCGTTCAGATAGCGGAAACGCCGGTCTTCAGCTTCACCGGCATAAAACTCCGCCGGGGTGTCCATGTCCTCAGAGGCGATAACGTTTTTTCCGTTGCCGGTCTGTGATATCCATTGTTCTTCGCTGTATCTCTCACGGTAGTCGTTTTGTAAGGCAAGTCCTTCGTCAAACCATGTTGGTACTTTTCCTTGGGCCCTGGCTGTGAGGCGTGCGCGCAGTTCCGCGTGAGTGATTTCATGTGCCAGGATATCCAGTTCAAGGTATTCGTCAGAAATACAGATATAGTGCTTTTCAGAAGGGAAAGAAATGGTGACAGTGGCATGATCTTCACCGATCTTACGGATCAGATTCTCATCATCGCAGATGATGAAGAATGTTTCGTCCAGATAGCGTAAGTCTCCCCAAAATGACCTGTCACGTTCCTCAGCCTGTTTGATCAGGTCAAGTATTTCCTGATGGTCCCGTGCATTAGTTTTATTGATGTAGACATGATCAGCAATCTCTGTAAAAGCAGATCTGTAAGGAATCGTCATGATATAACCGTATTGATTGAATTGGAAGAAATAAACAGCAGCTGCCACAAGTGCAACAAGTACAAGTATTATGATAATCAGAAAGCTTTTTCTTTTCTTTGATTTCATTTCTCACATCTCCGTCAAGTCCTGATCAGCGTCTGAAAAAAGAATCAAAAGATCAAACTGAACAGATTTTTGATAATGAAAGCGGCAACGAATGCAATAATCGCTCCTGCAATCATAAGAACCGGTTTGGGGATGCTGATGTCTTTGCTGCTTTTCCTGAGCTTGTATAACAATCCGGTGGACGTCATGCAGATCATGATAACCGTTACTGTTGTCAGGGCCTGACAGAATAACATCACGGAGCTGATAATGTCATTGCCGCCATCAGGAAAGATTATTTGTAATACCAGCAGTACAGCAATTGCACAAACTCCAAACAAACTCTGATTTCGGATACTTTTCAGTATTTCGGATTTCTCTTCCGTGGCATAATCAGCCATCGTTGTTGCGACTTCTTTTTCATTCTCGTTCATGGTCTCGCTTTTCCTTTCTCCATTGATGAGTTCTGGGATGGTTACCTCGTAGAACTCGGCGATTTCAACCAGCAGACTGATGTCGGGCATATTATTCCCGGTTTCCCATCTGGATACAGTACGTCCGGACAC
>JAFUZM010000282.1 GCA_017476605.1 Clostridia bacterium | reverse complement strand
TTCGAAAGAAGTAAGACCCCTGAGAGACGATCAGGTAGATAGGTCATCGGTGGAAGGCCAGTAATGGTTGGAGCTTGGTGATACTAATCGGTCGAGGACTTGATCTAAAGAGACCAAGGAAGAGACTGGTGAGCAAGATGGAAGACATTTGGATGTGCGGTTTTCAGGGTACAACCCGAAAAGAATTCCGGTGGCAATAGCGAAAGGGATCCACCTGTTCCCATACCGAACACAGAAGTTAAGCCTTTCAGCGCCGATGGTACTTGGCTGGAGACGGCCCGGGAGAGTAGGACGTTGCCGGATCCAAAAGAATGACCTCGCGTATGCGAGGTTTTTTCTTATAATTTCATAAATCAATGGATTTTTTGTAAAATTCATTTGAAATAGAAAGTTAAACATTTTTAAATGTAAAGAGGATGACGAAAATGGCACAGCAGAAAAAGAATATCGTTACGACAGAAGGACTCAGAAAGCTGAAGGAAGAGCTTGAGTATAAAGAGACAACAGAAAAAATGCGGGTTGCCGAGCAGCTCAAATACGCAATCGCGCAGGGCGACCTCAGTGAAAATGCAGAGTATGACGCGGCAAAAAATGATCAGGCGGCCTTGGAGCAGCGGATTACCGAACTGCGTGGATTGATTGAGAATGCCGTCGTTGTGGATGAATTCAGCGAGGACGAGGTGGGCTTTGGCAGCGTGGTAACCATCGTTGACCGTGACGATCCGGATGAGGAAGAGGAAACCTATACCATCGTCGGCACCATTGAGTCCGATCCCATGAACAACAAAATCTCGAATGAATCCCCGGTGGGCAAGGCCCTCATGGGTGCACACATCGGAGATGTTGTTGAAGCCTATACGCCCGGCGGAGCGGTATTCTTTAAAGTGCTCAACATCACGGTAGAAAAGTAATTATCACATCGTCTTACTGCATCCTTTGGATGCTTGTCAATTGGCCATGCTCATCGGGACACGATGGCTTTGTCAATGCTGCAGGAAAATGACAGTTGCATGGCAAATTAATGAAAGAGTACCTGCAAAGGAGTTGGCCTGTTTGCGCAGCAAACAGTTTGTCAGGTAACGCGCACTGACAAAAGCCACTATGTCGAAAGAATAAATTGCTCGTAAGAGGAGGATATGCATGGAGGATTGGAGAATTCCGGCACCTGAATATACGGAACAGGAACTGATCCGTCGGGAAAAACTGAACAAGTATCGCGAGGCGGGACAGGATCCGTTTACGATTACTAAATTTGATCGTACGCACCATTCAACGGACATTTCTGCTCGTTTTGAAGAACTTGAAGGGAAAACCGTCACCATTGCCGGTCGTATGATGAGTCGCCGTATCATGGGAAAGGCCTCTTTCATGCATCTTCTGGATGGTGAGGGAGAAATCCAGGTATATGTCCGTAGGGATGATGTGGGGCAGGAGGTCTATCAGGACTTCAAGACCATGGATATCGGAGATATTCTGGGCATTGAAGGATTTGTATTTAAGACACAGACAGGGGAGATCTCTGTTCATGCCCAGTCTTTAACCCTTCTCAGCAAGTCCCTCAAGGTACTGCCTGAAAAGTGGAATGGCCTCAAGGATCAGGATCTTCGGTATCGTCAGCGTTATGTGGATACCATTGTGAATCCCGAGGTCAAGAACACCTTCATCAAACGCAGTCAGATCATCAACGCACTTCGGGAATTCCTTGACAGCAAGGGATTTCTTGAGGTGGATACTCCGGTTCTCCAGACCGTTGAAATCGGTGCGAATTCCCGCAGCTTCATCACGCATCACAATGCACTGGATATTCCCATGTATCTGCGCATTGAAACGGAGCTTTATCTGAAGCGCCTCATCGTCGGTGGCTTTGAAAAGGTTTATGAGGTTGGCCGTATCTTCAGAAATGAAGGCATGGATACGCGTCACAATCCGGAATTCACGACGATTGAGGTTTATCAGGCCTATGCAGACTATAATGACGTAATGAATCTTGTTGAAGAGATGTACGTCTATGTTGCCAACAAGGTCTGCGGAACCACAAAGATCCAGTATCAGGGGAAGGAAATCGACATGACCTCGCCCTGGACACGGATGACCATGGCCGAGGCAGTCAAGAAATATTCAGGCCTTGATTACTATGATTGGAAGAGCGACGAAGAAGCGAGAGAAGCCTGCAAGGCCCGCGGCGTTCATGTCGAGGAAAAGGCCGTTAAGGGCGAATGCCTTGAGGCCTGCTTTGATGAGTTCGTGGAGGCGAATCTGATTCAGCCCACATTTATCACGGACTATCCGGTTGCCATTTCTCCTCTGGCGAAGCGGAAAAAGGATGAGCCGGATATGACAGAGCGGTTCGAGTATTTCTGCAATGGGTCTGAGCTTGGAAATGCATTCTCTGAACTTAATGATCCTGTCGATCAGCGGGAACGCTTTGTTCTCCAGGCGGAGGCAAAGCGCCGTGCGGGCGGCCATGCAGATCTGGATGAGGATTTCATTTCCGCACTTGAATTTGGCATGCCCCCGACGGGAGGACTTGGCTTTGGCGTGGATCGTCTGGTTATGCTCCTGACCGATTCCGCTTCCATCCGCGATGTTCTTCTGTTCCCCACAATGAAGCCAATCGGTAAAGGCAGTGTATCCGCTGCAGCAGATGCTGCACCGGCTCCTGCCGCAGAGACGGCAGCAGCACAACTTCCCCCGGAAACGGAGGAAAAGATTGACTTTTCCAATGTTGTGATTGAACCGCTGTTTGAAGATCAGGTCGATTTTGAGACCTTTAGCAAGAGTGATTTCCGCGCGGTGAAGGTGCTCGAATGCGAAGCGGTTCCCAAATCAAAGAAGCTTCTCAAATTCCTGCTGGATGATGGATCCGGTGTCAATCGGATAATTCTGAGTGGCATCCATGCTTATTATGAGCCGGAGGAGCTGATCGGGAAGACCTGTATCGCAATTACCAATCTGCCGCCACGCAAGATGATGGGAATTGATTCCTGCGGGATGCTGATCTCCGCCGTTCACAAGGAGGGCGATGAGGAAAAGCTGCATCTTCTGATGGTGGATCCACACATTCCGGCAGGTGCAAAGCTGTATTGATTCCGATAAAAACTGAAGAGAGCAAAGCTGTCAAAAGAGATTCTCTTTTGACAGCTTTTTTTGCGTTCCGTAGAGACCAAAAGTCGGTAAGTAAAGAAACCCAAAAAATTTTTTTGTTAAGTTTCTTGAGTGTTTTTGGGGAAGGGGATGAAGGTATTTAGTGCATCTTTTTTCCATCTTGTCAAGATATTGGGTTGAGGAAGAGAACAAAAGGGGAATTATTACAAAACTGTTAAGAAATGTTACAAATTCAGTTGAAATTTCCTTGGAGATTTCAAATATGGATGCTTGAAATGTGCGACGAAATGGTGTAAAGTTATAGAAAAGGGTGGAAAGTGGTTCGATATTAGCGGAGGGAGGTGTCGGAAGTGGTTCAGTCCTCGTTTTCAGGGTCATATGATCATTCACTGGATGGCAAGGGACGTGTAATTATTCCGGCATCATACCGTGACGCATTGGGCGATCACTTTACGATTACCATCAATCCGAATAAAACCGCAATTGCCGTTTATCCGTGTGAGGTTTGGGAACAGCAGCTGGAACGGCTCTCTAAGATTGACCCAATGGATAAGGTCGGTATGCAGTATGTCCGCTACGTGATGAGTGTATCCTTTACGGACAATTCCATGGACAATCAGGGACGCGTGCTGGTTCCTGCCAAGCTGAGGACAAAAATCGGTCTCACGAAAGACATCGTTTTTGTCGGCATGAACAACTATATTGAAATTTGGGATGCAGCCCAGTTCTCGGATGTTGACAATAAGACAGAGGATGAATTTGACTTTGTCTCCGATTACGTCTACAAAACCTACCAGCAGAATGCATAATCATACAGAAAGGGGGCAGAAACCGTGCAAAACAGTACCAGAAAAAGGACCCATGGTCGGTACGTACAGTCTGGATATCGTTCCGGAAGCGACTGGAAGGAGAATGATCTCTATATTGCAAGGGAGATTCCGGGAAGCGCCAGAGACAAGCTCGTGGATCAGACGTATGAGAATGCATGGAAGGATTCACCGGAGCCCCCGATTCGGTATGATGCGCAGATGCCACGGACGAAAAGGAAGCAGACGGTTTTGGAGCGGTTTCGGAATGCAGTTCGCCAGGACAGACTGGGCGCTGCATGCTGCGCCATCCTGCTGTTTTTCTTCCTTCTCACGGGAGCGCTCTGGCTGCAGAGACTGGCCGACATGCGTGAGAATGTTCGCATGATTACCTATTATCGTGATCTTGAAAGCTATTATAATAACGAGAACGCCAAAATCGAGCAGCGAATCGCAAGTGCGATGGATGGCGCATCAATTCGAAATCTGGCGCAGAACAGCCTTGGCATGCTGCGCCCGGAACGTGCAAACACACAGGAAATCTATATCCAGCTTCCGGATGAGGAAGAATACCGGAGCGCCCAAAGCGGGGAGGAAGTCAAGCCGGAGCTGCTTGACCTTGTCCTTGGCTTCCTTGGCCGAATGCACATTGGGGAATGAATCTGGCATGGTCGTGCATACAGCAGATCGCTTAAGTCCATGGTTCCGGATTGAGCAAAAAAACGGCTGAAGATCACCGCTTATGTCGGCACAGAAAACCGATGGTGAAATCATCTCTTATCAGGAAAGAGATCAGGTGGAATCGTGAGTTGCACCTGCAGGGGAGAACAGTGATGAGAATATCTGAACTCATTTTGAATGTTCCTGAGGTTAAGGACATTCGATATTCAGAAGACAGGGATGTCGGAGAGCTGACGGCTGATTCCAAGCAAAAGACAAATAACGGTTTGTTTTTTTGTATTAACGGAGGCCGTGTAGATGGGCATAGCTTTGCGCCACAGGCGGTGGAAAACGGATGTACAGCGCTCGTTGTCGAGCGATTCCTTGATCTGCCGGTGGACCAGATTCTGGTGAGCGATACACGGGCGGCCATGACCAGAATTGCGGCTGCCTTTTATGGACATCCGGAGAAACAGCTGCGTCTTGTTGGAATAACTGGGACAAAGGGCAAAACGACAACAACGTATCTTTTTAAGAGCATTGCCGATGCAGCGGGGGTGTCCTGCGGAATCATCGGAACGACCGGCTGCATTGCAGGGAAGACCAGACTGCCCAGCAAGCTGACAACGCCGGACCCGATTGAGATGTTTGCGATTCTACGGAAAATGGCAGATGCGGGTGTTCAGATTGTCTGTATGGAAGTTTCGGCACATGCGCTTTATCTGCGGAAAATGGTGGGATTTACGTTCGAAGCAGCGGCATATACCAATCTCAGCCAGGATCATCTCGACTTTTTTGGCACAATGGAAAGGTATTTTGATGCCAAGCGGATTCTGTTCAGAAGCGGGATCGTGAAAAACGCAGCCATCAATGTCGATGAGGAAACCTCCCATGCGGTGTTGTCGGATCTCACCTGTCCCCATATTACCTATGGGATCAGCGGAAAATCGGATGTATATGCAAGGGATATTGAGATTACCGAAAGCTCGGTTTCCTTTACGCTGAACCTGCATGAGGTTCATGGAGAGCGGGTCCACCTGCTACTGACCGGCATGTTCAATGTCTACAATGCACTTGCGGCAGCGTCTCTGGCCATGATTATGGGATTTTCCATTGAACAGATTCGCATGGGCCTTGAGTCGCTTGTATCGGTGCCCGGACGCGTGGAGATGCTCAAAACGGATACACCGTATCGCATGATTCTTGACTACAGTCACAGCCCGGATGCCCTGTCCAATATTTTAAAGACAGTCCGGGAATTCTGTCGTGGAAGGATCATTCTGGTCTTTGGATGTGGCGGCGATCGGGACAAGGGAAAGCGTCCCATCATGGGGAAAATTGCCGGTGAACTGGCGGATTATTCGATCTTGACCAGCGATAATCCCAGATTTGAGGATCCCTTTGCGATTCTCTCTGCGATTGAGGAGGGAATCAGGGAAACAGATGCCGAATATGAGGTCATTGAGAACCGGCGTGAGGCCATCCGTCAGGCAATGGACATGGCGGTTGGCGGGGACATTATTGTTCTGGCCGGAAAAGGACACGAAACCTATCAGGACATCAAGGGAGTAAAAAATCCGTTTGATGAGAAGGAAATTGTCCGCGAGCTTCTGGACGAAGCGTTAAACGATACCTGAAAATACAAGGTTCACCCTCATGCGGTGATTAGAGGGAGCGCAAACAATGCGTATGTCAGTTTATGCTGTGCTTGCAGCCTTTTGCTTCGGCGCTGTACTGGGAAAGATTCTGCTTCCGGTTCTGCACAAATTGAAATTCGGACAGAATATTTATGAACTTGCGCCGGAGGCGCATAAAAAGAAACAGGGAACTCCGACGATGGGCGGCTTTGTGATTGCAGGCGCTGCCCTTCTTTCATCTCTGGTTTTCGGTCTTCTGTCAGATGGTGAGAAGCTGCCGCTTCTCCTGATGCTGGTTTTGGCAGTGGCAAATTTATTGCTGGGATTTGCGGATGACATGACGAAAATCCGCCAAAAACATAATCAGGGCCTAACGCCGAAGCAGAAGCTGGCCGTACAGACGATTCTTGCCCTTTTGTTTGCAATATATTGCTACTTTTCGCCATCGGTTGGCTCAAAGATCATAATTCCTTTTTTAAAAAAGGAACTGGACCTGGGCATTCTCTATATTCCGATTACCGCATTTATTATTGTGGGAACCACCAACAGCGCAAATCTGCTGGATGGTCTGGATGGCCTGCTGACATCGGTCTCCTATGTGGACTTTGCAGCGCTTGCAGTGCTTTGTGTCCTGGCAGGTCAGCTGCCGCTGGGCGCCGGGTGCGGCGCACTCATGGGCGGATGTCTTGCGTTTCTTCTGTATAATGCCTATCCGGCGAAGGTCTTTATGGGGGATACCGGCTCCATGTTTATCGGTGGGGCGGTGTCTGCCTGTGCTGTTCTTTTGCGTCAGCCGCTGCTTCTGCTTTTCATCGGTTTCTGGATGATGATGTCGAGTCTGTCGGATCTCATACAGTTTGCGTATTTCAGAGCGACGCATGGAAAGCGGATTTTTAAGATGGCGCCAATTCATCATCATTTTGAACTGAGTGGGATGCATGAGGTGAAGATTGTCGCCATGTATATGACAACAACCATTATTCTTTCACTGATTGCCGTGCTCAGCGTTTACTGATTCTGGAGGAAATATGGATAACTGGAATGGGAAACGGGTGCTTGTCGTAGGAATGGCACGCAGCGGCATTGCCGCTGTCAAGATGCTCCTGCGTCTTGGCTGCATTGTGACAGCGAATGATTCGAAGGATGTGGATGCGCTTCCTGAGGCAGCAGAGGAACTGGGGAACACTGCATGCATTTTGAAGCTGGGCGTTCCTGCGGATCAGCTTCTTGACAATATTGACCTGATGGTCATCAGCCCCGGCATTGCGTATGCAGCGGCATTTGTCCGGAAAGCTCTGGAAAAGGGAATTGAGGTCATCGGGGAACTGGAGTTGGGTGCCCGGGTATTAAGTGGCCGCCTTGTTGCCATTACGGGAACCAACGGAAAGACGACGACGACCACGCTGGTGGGGGAAATCTTCAAGGCGACCGGACGGCATACGCTGGTTTGCGGAAACATCGGGTATCCGATTACAGCGGAAGCGCTTCAGATGGGAAAAGACGATGTGACAGTGGCAGAGGTCAGCTCCTATCAGTGTGAGACAATCTCTGCGTTCCATCCGGATGTTGCCGCCTGCCTGAACATAACGGAGGATCATCTGGCACGGCATGGAGATATGGAGACCTATATCGCCATGAAGCATCGGATCTTTGAGAAACAGACAAGGCACGATGCTGCGGTGTTTAATTATGATGATCCTGCCTGCCGGCAGATGGCCAGTGATCTGAAATCACATATCCTGTGGTTCTCAAGAAAAGAAAAGGTTCCCTGCGGCGCATATGTCGAGGATGATACGGTGATGCTCGCCTACGATAAGGTCCAGTCAGTCTGCAAAACGGGGGAAATCCGGATCCCCGGTCCGCATAATCTTGAAAATGCACTGGCAGCGGTTGCAATTACCGGCGCACTTGGTGTGCCGGTGGAGACGATGCGGGAGGTCCTCATGACCTTCCCCGGGGTTGAACACAGAATCGAGACGGTCCGAACGCTTGAGGGAATTACGTGGATCAACGATTCCAAGGGCACCAACGTGGATTCAACGGAAAAGGCAATTGCCACCATGACCGCACCGACAGTGCTGATTCTTGGTGGAAGTGACAAAAAGGTATCGTTTGATGGACTTGCAGAAACGATAAAAAACAGCCCGGTCATCACGTACTGTGTGCTTATCGGAGATACGGCAGAACAAATCCGACGGGCACTGGAGCATGTCGGCTATATGTCATATACGATGGCAGGATATGACTTTGATCACTGCCTTGCGGTTGCAAGAGAGCATGCGGTCAAAGGCGGAAATGTACTGCTTTCACCGGCATGTGCAAGCTTTGACATGTTTAAGGACTTTGAAGATCGGGGACGTGTCTTCAAGGAAAAGGTAAATGGCTTCTAAAGGAAAACAGAAAAAGAAAAAAGGGCGGATTCTGATTACGCTTCTTATTATTCTCATCGGCGCGGGTTTGCTGTGTCTTATGGCGATCTTCATGCTGTATGAGATACAGAATCTGAATGTCATCGGAAACCGGGTTCTTCCCAAGGAGGAGATCATCGCTCAAAGCGGGGTAAAGGTTGGCGACAACTACTTCTTTTTAAACCGCGCAAAGCTCAAGGAGCGCCTTGAGAAGAATCGCTATATCGAATTTCGCGGAACGCAGTTTGATTACAGCGGAACGATGAACATCAAGATCAATGAGCGCCATGCGATGGGAATTATTCAGCGCAATGGTCTTTATTATGTGATTGATGCAGACGGAATGGTGCTTGAAAACAGTCAGGAGGTCATGCCTGACTTCCAGTGCCCGATTGTCAAGGGACTGGATCTTTCCTCAAGAACGCTGATCATTGAAGGTCAGATCATCGGGGTAAAGGATATTGAACAGCTGAGTGCACTCAGCGCAGTTCTGAAGGCACTGGATGATACAAATATGCAGGGCCGTACGGTTTCCCTTGATGTATCCAATCTTGACAACATCAGCATCATGACAACAGAGGGAGCTGGAATTGTGCTTGGGCGGGCAACGGACGCTGAGCTCAAGCTGATTATCGCAAGGGAGATTCTTGCCTCACGTGAGGATAAAAAGGAACTGATGGGTGCAAATATTGATGTTTCGAGCGGGGAAAAGGCGTACTTTATGCCTCCGGTTCTGCCGACGGTAACACCGGTTCCGACGACAACACCGACGCCGGCACCCTCGGCAACGCCGAAAAAGTAAAAAAATGAAGTGGCTGTTCAAGGAAAATAAATGGATAGCTTGAAAAGCGACTTTTGATACGTTATAATAACGTGACTTGGTTTGTAAGAAACAGACCTATTGTCTGTAAATGGGGATAGGGGACAGGAGCACGGTTATGAGTAAAAAGCCAACTGCAGTTCTTGATTTTGGCACATCAAAAGTGTTGGCTCTGGTGACACAGAACCCAGCGGATCGAAATCTGGGTATTTCCTCTGCCGGCATGGCCGCATACAACGGCTATATGAACAATCATTGGAATAATCCGGAAGAGGTAACGGATGCAATTGCCAGTGCAATAGAGGCAGCGGAAAAACGCGGCAATCTTAAAATAAAGGAAATCTATGTCGGTATTCCCGGAGAGTACATCAGGGTGTATGTGGTTGAGTCCTCGGTCACCCTTCAGGGAGCAGATCCCAAGGTGACGCCAAGAGATGTAGACCTCCTGTTCCAGCAGGCGACAGAGATGCTGAACAATCCCTCCGGTGTCATTCTTCACCGTTCACCCGCATGGTTCCGTGTGGATGATGGACAGAAAACCATGGAGCCGGTTGACCGGAAAGGATCACGGCTTGAGGGAATGATCGGATTTGTTCTTGCCGATCAGCATTTTATCAATGATGTCACCTCCCGACTTGATGATCTTGGCATCAAGATCATGGGATTCTACTCGTCCAGTCTGGGAGAGGCCATGCAGCTGATTCCCTATGAGGAGAGAGATAATACCGGCATTCTGATTGATGTGGGGTATCTTTCTACGGAAATTGTGGCGATGGAAGGGGATGCCATCATCTGGCAGCATATCGTCCCGATTGGCGGTGCGCATATCACGATGGATCTGAGCCAGGTGCTTAATGCGCAGTTTGATCTCTGTGAGCGCATTAAACGGAGCTTTTCCTTCAATGAATCCCAGAATGCGGAAATTGAGGTTCAGGCTGAGGACGGTAAGGTGGAGACCTTCTCCGGCAAACTGGTTTCGGATGTCATCGGGGCACGCGTCAATGAAATTCTTGAGCTTTGCAACGATGCCATTGACAAGAGTGGCGTTCATATTCCGGATAATTCCGTCATCTATTTCACGGGCGGTGGAATCATGCCCATGAAAGGCGCCAAAGTATATGTGGGTTCGTCCTTTAAACAGACGGTAAGGGAAGGAAATACCAGGACATCCAAGATGACGCCGGCACATATCTATGCCAGCGGATATGGATTGCTTGCTTTGGTTTGCGACAGACTTGAGGAAGAGGAAGAAGCAGAGGGTGGATTCTTTGAGAAGATCCGTAACTTCTTCCACAGATAATTGCTCCACGTTAGAAAAAGGGGGATAAACCTGTGTTTGAAATTGAGATGGAAGAGCGGCCGGCCGCTTCGATTAAGGTTATTGGCTGTGGTGGCGGTGGCGGAAATGCGCTCAATCGCATGATTGAGTATGGCGTATCCGGTGTAGATTTCATTGCTGTGAATACGGATGTTCAGGCACTGCGCACGAGCAAGGCTCAGAACATGATTCAGATCGGTGAAAAGCTGACCAAGGGCCTTGGTGCAGGTGCAACGCCGGAAATCGGCAAGAAGGCAGCTGAGGAGAGCCGTGAGGAGATCGCAGGGGCACTGAAAGGTGCGGACATGGTTTTTGTTACCGCTGGTATGGGCGGCGGAACAGGAACCGGTGCAGCTCCGGTTGTCGCTGAGATTGCCCGTGATATGGGAATTCTGACCATTGCGGTTGTCACGAAGCCTTTCGCCTTTGAGGGAAAGACGAGAATGCGCAAGGCGGAGAGCGGCATAGATGAGCTCAAACAGCGCGTGGATACCCTTGTGGTGATCCCGAATGAACGTCTCCTTCAGGTATGCCCGAAAGGGACCTCCTTCAAGGGTGCATTCATGTTTGCGGATGACGTACTGCGTCAGGGTATTTCCGGCATCTCGGATCTCATTTCTCAGACAGGAATCATCAACCTGGACTTTGCCGATGTAAAGGCTGTTATGGAGTCCGGCGGAATGGCGCATCTTGGCATTGGTGTAGGCAAGGGTGAGAAAGCCATGAGTGAGGCTGCGGCCAACGCGATCGCATCTCCAATGCTTGAAACCTCCATTGATGGCGCACGCGCCGTACTGATCAATGTTACCTGCAATTCCAACTGCAGCATCACCGATATCAATGATGCCGTGGAGAAGATTACAGCAGCAGCGGATAGCGAGGCAAACATCATCTTTGGTGCCAGCATTGACGATTCTCTTGAGGATGAGGTGCATATCACGGTGATTGCAACCGGATTTGAGAAGGAACCCTTCCCACCGAAAGCATCCTCACTGGACCGCACCGCCAGTCTGCCGTCTCAGGCGCCGTATGCAACGCCCAATTTCGGCACCAGCAGCTATTCTGCCTATATGCCGAACGGAAGCCCGAGCACTGCAACCGGAACGTTTGGAACCCAGCGGTATGATTCGGCATATACGCCGGTCAACGTAACCGGGTATAATCCGGGTACCCAGGGAACAGAGGGTGGATACAGCCCGGATGTCCCACCATTTTTCACAGAGACTCCGGTGCAGCGCGCGAATCCTCTTGATGATGTTGGTGCAGCTAAGTCTCAGATTCCTGAGCAGTCAGCACCGGCTCCGGAGGACAATCACGGAATTCCAGCCTATTTAAGGCGCAAGAGCTAATAAAAAAGCCATGGCATCTGCCATGGCTTTTAACATGCGTTTAAGGAATCTGGATTACAGGAACTTCCAGGTGGTACGCAGCCGCCTGAATACATTCTCATAGTAGGAATACCAGGCGCGGGGCGCCGTCAGGCGAACCTGATACAGGTAGTTTCCGCTTGCGACGATGGTGATCCGTCCGTTCATCTGGTAGGTCTTATTGCTTGTGGGATCAATGTACTCGGCTTTGTAATAGCAGTAGCTGCCCTTGGCGCCGCCGATGGTGGCGGAGGCGATGCTGCCGGGGACAAAGGAGGAGAAGCTGCTCTCAAGATCCTCAAGAACCGTCTCAAGCCGCGCTCTTGCATCGGCAACGGTCTGAGATACACCGATATTGACCCGCTCAATGGTGATCCGCGTCTGATATCCGTTCACGTCCATCATCTCACTCTGCGGCTCAACAAACTGAAGCGTCGTGCTCTGATTGGTATCCGGATTCAGCAGCCATGTAAATGGAATGGCAAAGGAGATACTGAGGGGCGCGCTCTCAAAGATACGGTAGGAGAAATTCGGCGTCGGCATCGGGGTGGGCGTCGGCTTGTCGATTGGGTCGACGGCAATAGGCGTTGCAGCCGGATTGTCATTATAGACGGATGAAAAGTCGATGGTAAACGAATCGCTTGCGATGGGATAATCCTGCTCTGCCCATGCGCATGCGGAGCACAGAAGAAGCGTGAATGCAAGAAGTGCACATATCTTTTGCATAATGAAATCCTCCAAGGAATTCTGATGGAAAAAGTATAGCAGGCTTGCTTTAAAATGTCAATTCATGGCGCGACCAGCGGACATATTTGCTTTGCAAAGTGGACATTTTTGCGTCAAATCAGTATGTCACATTCCAAAATGGCGGAACAGGGGGAAAAGTGGAGGGCATGAGACCCAAACGCTTCCCTCCGAAGGATGGAGAATAACCAAGAAATGGAAAAGAGGAATAAAGTGGAGAATAAGTGGTGGAAAGATGCAATAAATTGCCTGATTTTTGACCTGGACGGCACACTCATAGACACAGAAGTCCTGTATAATCGCTTCTGGGTGGAGGCGGCACATCATTTTGGGTATCCGATGGAACCCAAGCATGCGCTGATGCTGCGCTCTCTGACTCCTGCCCTGGCGGAACCTCTCATGCAAAGAGAAGTATGTCCGGATTTTGATCTTTACAAGGTTCGCGATTATCGCAGGAAGATCATGAAAATTTACATAGACGAGCATGGCGTGACACCGAAACCGTATATGAAGGAATCGCTTGAGATGCTCGCAGAAAAGGGATACCGGATTGCACTTGCAACGGCAACACCGGAGGAGCGGGCAAGAGAATACTTAAGCCGGCTGGAGATTCTCCCACTGTTTCATGCCATTGCCACGGCAGACATGGTCAAGCACGGAAAGCCGGCGCCGGATATCTATCTGCATGCGATGGAGAAGCTGGGATGTTCTCCGCTTAATGCGGCGGCGATTGAGGATTCCCCGACGGGCGTACAGTCCGGAAAGGCCAGCGGAGCGTTTACCATCATGATCCCGGATATGGACGAGCCGGATGAGAAAACCTGTGCAAGCTGTGATCTGATCCTTTCAAATCTTTTGGAGCTGGCAGAGCTTACCCCAGCGCTTCGATGATCGAATTCCCGATATTTTTGTGAAATACGACAGGAATACCTTCTCGGCATTTGAGATATATTTATGAATCGCACAACATAAATTGTGAAAAAAAGACAAATATCCATTGCCATTTCCTTCAAAATTCGATATAATACAGCTGTCGAACTGGTTCCTATGGTTGAACGGAGGTGGATCACATGGATAACTGCGTTATAACAATTGCCAGAAGCTATGGAAGCGGCGGAAGAAAAATCGGTAAGCTCTTGGCGGAACAGCTGGGGTATGAGTTCTATGATCGGGAGATCCTGCGAATCGCCAGCGACGAGAGCGGAATCAATGAGGAATTGTTTTCAAAAGCGGATGAAAGTGCCCGGCTTTCCATCTTTCGAATTGCCAAACAGGTATACAATGGTGAGGTAATTCCACCGGACAGCGATGATTTCATTTCAAATGAAAATCTGTTCCGCTATCAGGCAAAGATTATCCGTGAACTTGCGACCACCAGAAACTGCGTCATCGTGGGACGCTGCGCCAACTACATTCTGCGCGGACGCGATAATGTGATCAATATCTACGTGACAGCGCCGGTCATGGACTGTGTGCGTCGTGTCATGGAGGTAGATGGTCTGGACCTTGAGGAAGCCGAGAAAAAGATCAAGAAGATCGACAAGCGGCGCTCAGATTACTATAAGTACTTTACAGGCCGCAACTGGCAGGATGCAGGACTGTATGATCTCTGCCTCAATACCGGTCACATGAGTGATGAGCTCTGCGTGAAACTGGTTCGTGCCTATATCAATGCACGGATGGAAACAACGTAATTAGGTACAACGATGCATCTTCGGATGCATCGTTTTTTCGATCTTGCTAAGGCGTGTGCGCTGTTGTATAATGGCCTGCGGTGCGGCAGATGCTGCAGATAAAAAAGTGAGTTGAGGTTTCAGATGGCAAAACTATATTTTCGTTACGGAGCAATGGGATCCTCCAAGACGGCAAATGCGGTCATGGTTCGTTACAATTATATGGAACGCGGGTGCAATGTCCTGATGCTCAAGCCAAAGCTTGAAAACAGAGACGGCAAGGATATTGTGCGCTCAAGGAGCGGCCTTGAGGCGGAGTGCCGGTTTGTCGAGGATCTTCCGACGATTGATCTTACGGGCATTGCCTGCATTATCGTGGACGAAGCACATTTTCTGACGGCAGCACAGGTGAGGCAACTGGTGGATATCGTGGATGACTATGACATTCCTGTCATTTGCTATGGACTCAGGACAGACTTCAGAGGGGAATTCTTTGAAGGAAGCCGCGAGCTCATGTGCTGGGCGGACACGATTGAGGAAATCAAGACCATCTGCTGGTGTGGTCGCAAGGCAACCTTCAATGCCAGAATCAGCGACGGGAAAGTGGTTCGCGAGGGCGAACAGGTGCTCCTGGGCGGAAATGACAAATACATCAGTCTCTGCCGCAAGCACTGGAAAAACGGAGATCTGGGAAAGCGATAACTCGGGATAATAAAAAAAGCGGCAGGATGCCGCTTTTTTTATTATTAAACCATTCCGCTTTCAAAACGGTTAATGGCACTCAAAATGCCCTTGACAGAAGCAAAGTTGATGTTGTGCTCGGTACCGACGCCATAGAATTTCTGTCCACCCGGGCCTCTCAGCTGAATATAGGCCACTGCCTGAGAATCAGAGCCGGAGGAAATGGCATGTTCGGAATAGGAGAGGAACGTGTAGTTCTCAATGCCGGCCTGACGCAGAGCATTGAAGAACGCGTCGATCGGGCCGTTTCCGCGGGCTTCAAGAGACAGGAAGTCGTTGTGGACGGAAAGTACGCCGGAAAAATGGGTAAGGTTTGCGGAGCTTCCGGCCACAGCTTCCTCGTAGAACTTGGCACGGCTGAGTGCATAGGGCTTGCTGATGTTCAGGAATTCGTTTGTGAACAGGGCAAGAACCTCGTTTGCCTGAAGCTCGCGTCCGGTACGGTCGCACTCTTTCTGGACGATGGCACCGAATTCCGGATGCATGGCCTTGGGCAGGTGATAGCCAAAGTCGTGATCCATGATGAAGGCGGCACCGCCCTTGCCGGACTGGGAGTTGATGCGGATAATCGGCTCATATTCACGTCCGATATCGGCCGGATCAATGGTGAGGTAGGGGATCTCCCAGTATTCGGATTTGGTTTCACGCATGTATTCGTGGCCTTTGTTGATGGCATCCTGATGCGAACCGGAGAAGGCGGTAAAGGCGAGCTTTCCGGCATACGGCCAGCGCTCCGGGACGGTCATGCGGGTCAGCGATTCGTAGATCTCGCGAATATGGTCGATATGGGAGAAGTCAAGCTCCGGGTCAATGCCCTGCGTATACAGGTTGAGTGCAACGGTGACGATATCGAGGTTACCGGTCCGTTCGCCGTTTCCAAACAGCGTTCCTTCAATGCGCTCGGCACCGGCGAGCATGGCAAGCTCTGTGCAGGCCGTGCCTGTTCCGCGATCATTGTGCGGATGGACGGAGATGATGGCAGCGTCGCGGTTTGGCAGCTTGCGGATGAAGTATTCAACCTGATCAGCAAAGGTATTGCAGGTGTTCAGCTCTACGGTATTGGGAAGATTCAGAATTACCGGATTCTCTTTCGTTGAGCCCAGTGCTTCCATGACCTTTGCACAGATTTCGACGGCAAAATCGGTCTCGGTGCCGGAGAAGGACTCCGGGGAGTATTCATAGCGGAAATTGGTTCCGGACTGATCCTGCTCGGTCAGCTCGCGGACCAGCTTTGCACCCGCCACTGCGATGTCGATGATACCGTCCATATCCTTCTTGAAGACGACACGGCGCTGCAGTTCGGAGGTAGAATTGTAGAAATGAACGATGACGTTTTTTGCACCCTTGACGGCTTCAAAGGTCTTGCGGATCAGATGCTCTCTTGCCTGAACCAGCACCTGGATGGTGACATCATCCGGAATCAGATTGTTGTCAATCAGGGCGCGAAGGAATTCATATTCGGTTTCGGAGGCAGAGGGGAATCCTACCTCGATTTCCTTGAATCCGACTTCCACAAGCAGTTTGAAGAAGGCGATTTTTTCGGTGACGTTCATCGGAGTGACAAGTGCCTGATTGCCATCGCGCAGATCAACGGAACACCAGATGGGTGCCTTCTCAATGTGCTGATCCGGCCATGTGCGATCCGGCAGTGTGACAGGGACAAACGGTTTGTACTTTTCGAAGCCTTTTTTCATTTTCTCATACCTCCATGCATCCTTGGTCCTGGATGCCGTCTGGCATCCCTTGTGTTTTCGGCAAAAGACGAAAGCGCCCCTTGCCATTCCTGGCATAGGGGCGCCTAAAAGCGCGGTACCACCCTAATTCGGCATAAAATGCCCTCATGGTTTGACAGTTCACGGTGTCAGCCGACACGGATTACTTAATTCACCCGTGCAACTCCGGGACGAGCTCTCGCAAAAGGCCAGACCGGCTTGCACCATATGCCGGCTCTCTGAACTGGGGGAATCTGCGATTATTTCCCTTCATCGTTTTTGGTGTGTGCGGATATTTTAACGACACTCTATCTGTTTGTCAAGAACCAATTTTCCGGTCATGTGTTCAGCCTGCAAAGGGATTGTAAAACCGGCCGCCGTTCACATGGTTGAGAAAAAGGGCCAGGAGCAACAGACAGGCGCAAAAAACAATGGAAAGAATATCAAGCAGTGAAAACTTTCTGCCCATGTACCATGTCCGCTTTTTGTGCTTACCAAAGCACCGGAGCTCCATGGCGTTTGAAATGGTTTCGATCCGGTCCATACTGGAGAGAATCAGAGGGACCAGAATCGCACTGGCGTTTTTAAGGCGCTTAACAAGGTTTTCTTTCTTGCTCATTTCAATGCCCCTTGCCTGCTGTGCCTGGGAAATCTCGTGATATTCAAGCTGTACATCCGGGATATAGCGCAGGGCAAGAGCCACGGCGTAGGCAATGGAATACTTGACACCGATGCGGTTGAGGGAGGCGGCAAATTCACTGGGATTGGTGGTGGAGACAAACAGCAGGACGATGGGGATGGTGGCAAAATACTTGAGAATGAGATTCAGATGGTAGAACAACTGCTCCTGCGTGATCACGTAGTTCCCACCGATTGTAAAAAGAACGTGGCGCGTTCCGTAGATGGAGACGCCGTGCTGGGGGGCAAACAGGAAAACGAGAAGGTTGTTGAGGACCATGAAGATGGCGGTAAAGCCAAGGACAACGCGGACATCGTGCAGCCGGATTTTTGACAGGATGAAAAGAAGAAGAGACAGGATGGGAAGGACGGTAAGAAAGCGGGTATCGTAGGTGATCATCGCAGCAGAACTCCACAGCAGGAGGCAGACCAGCTTGGAGGCACCGGTCATTTTATGAATGGGGGAGGGACGATCAATATAGTTGAACAAATTGGTCATGATCTGTACGCCTCTCTTTCGTGATCAATGAAACGGCTGACGAACTGCTGCCCGTCCTGGATGCCGCAGAGCATGGCAAGGTCATATAGGCTGGTTTCCTTGAGGCTTGCCGCCTGGATGATTTCGGGCGAGGTGAGGATGGCTGCGCAGGTATCATCCGCAATGATCTTCCCGGCGCTGAACACGATCGCACGCTCTGCATATTCAAGCATCAGATGCATGTCGTGGGTAATCATGATGATGGTATAGCCCTGCTGGTTCAGCTTTCGCAAAAACTCCATGATTTCTGTATAGTGGCGGTAATCCTGCCCGGCTGTGGGCTCATCCAGGATGAGAATCTCCGGCTCCAGAACCAGAATCGAGGCAATGGTGACACGCTTTTTCTGACCGTAGCTGAGTGCGGAGATCGGCCACTTGCGAAATGGCCAGAGCCCGCATATCTTAAGGACATTTTCAACCCGTTCAGTGATTTCGCTTTCCGGAACATTGCGTTTTTTCAGTCCGAGCGCAATTTCATCCCAGATGAGAACCTGAGAAATCATATGATTCGGGTTCTGCATGACGTAACCGATGTGATCCGCACGCTCCTTGATGGAAAGCATGGAAAGATCATTGCCCCCGAGCTGCATGCTGCCCTGCTGCGGTGTTTCAAAGCCGCAGATGACCTTGGAAAGGGTCGATTTTCCGGCACCGTTGGTTCCGACGATGGCTGCAATCTCGCCCTTGTTGATGACAAGGCTGATGTCATCAAGGGCCAGATGCCCATTCTCATAGGAGAAGTGGATATGGTCCACCTGGAGCAGCCTGATCGGTTCCGGCTTTCGTGGCGGTTCGGGAGAGTTGACAAACCAGTTTCTGACGCGTGCTTTGTCACCGTCACTTAGCTGCAGTGCGGAGATGGACCAGGGATGCATCTCTTTCTTGATTTCAATGCCCGCGTATCGGAGGGCGGGAAGATAGAGGGGCTCACGGATTCCGTTTTCCACCAGGAGGCCGCTTGAAAGCAGTTCATCCGGAGTGGAATCGGAGAGGATGCGTCCGTTGCTCATGAGGATGATCCGATCCACATTCCGGTGGAGGACGTCCTCAAGCCGATGCTCAATGATGATGACCGCAGCACCGCTGCTTTTCCCGATTTCGTCGATCAGTTCAATGGCGGTCTTTCCGGTTGCAGGATCCAGATTTGCCAGTGGCTCATCAAACAGGAGGATATCAACATCCTCCACCATGACACCGGCCATGGCCACCCGCTGCTTCTGTCCGCCGGAAAGCTCCCCCGGGGCATGCAGGAGGTGATGCTCAATACTGACCATTTTGGCTGCCTTCATGACGCGATCATGCAGTTCCGGTTCATCTACACAGTCGTTTTCAAGCGCAAAGGCAATATCCTCGGCAACGGTGAGGCCGATGAACTGGCCGTCCGAATCCTGAAGGACAGTCCCCACATGCTTTGAAATGCCGAATATGCCAAGCTCGCTGGCATTGGCTCCGGCAATGGTCAGCCTGCCGGTCTCAACCCCCTTATATGAAAAGGGAATCAGACCGTTGATGCAGTGGGCAAGGGTACTTTTTCCGCATCCGGAGGGGCCGGCGATTAAAATCTTTTCGCCCCGACGGACGCTGAGGCAAATGTCATGCAGTGTCGGCTCGGACTGTGCATTGTATTGGAAGCCAAAGTGATCAAATTGAAGGATGACCTCGTCCATATGTACCTCAACATAAAAAAGAGCGGCAATATGCCGCCCTTAAACTGATTAAATTACTGTTCCTGCTTCAGACTGCCTTTTTTCGGACGGGAGCTTGCGTAAGCAATGCAAAGCAGAGTTCCGACGATTGCGGTGGTAACGATGTTGGATGCACCGCCGACAAGCCCCTGCAGGAAGACCTTGTTGGCAGGCTCCTGATACATGAGAATGTCAAGAACCGGCGCGATTACAATCCAGGCAATGGCATGAGAGCAAAGCTGGAACAGGTTGAACATGAGGCAGTCCTTTGTTTCGAAGGAACCATCGTCAAGATGCAGACGCTTGCTGACAAGACCGATCAGTGCACCAAAGCAGGCGGAGGCGATGACCCAGCTCCACCAGATGCCCCAGCCGTAGCTAAAGTCAATCAGTGCATGGCCGATGAGACCGATGAGAGCGCCGGCAACCGGACCGAACAGGGCAGCCATAAAGGCAAGCAGACCATACTGGATGGAAATGTTGGTGTTTGGAACCGGACTTGGAATGGCAACAAAGCGGCCAAGCACAAAGAACAGAGCGGCACCGATACCAATGGCAACAATCGTTTTTACCGTATTGTTTTTCATAGTGTTTTCCTCTTTTTGATGATTACTTTGCAAAGCGTGTTGGATCAGCTTTGACGAGATGGAATTATAGCATTTTTGACTTGCATGTCAAGGAAAATCGAAAAAACAATCCGTTTTTCCTCAAATACACACATTTCATATGAACACCAGGAAAAGAAGGACAGAGATACGGAGCGGATGCCGCAATCCGCCAGATTCCTATGCCCATCTGCCTGATGCTGATCCGTGTAGCGGTATGATCGTTCCGGGGATATGGCTGCCTTGAGAAGAGATGAGGGGATACAGGCAGTCTCCGTGAAGAAACGAGAATCTCTCATCTGCATGCGGATGTATCCGGGAACATGGCGGAGCCGATCAAAAAAATGAGCGCGACGGCAACATTTTTTTAAAAAACAGGAAAAAAGAGCTTGACAACAGTTCGGAAAATGCAATAGAATAGGCGTTGCGGTTGTGAGTCTATAGCCCCGGATTCTGTGCCGCGTAAAGCCGAGCGAATGACCAGCGCAAGGCCGAACTGATATCCGAGATATCAACACGAGGAGGAAATTCACGTGAAAACGTTTATGGCAAATGCCAATACTGTCGAGCGGAAGTGGTATGTCGTCGACGCAGACGGGATGACGCTCGGACGTTTGGCAAGTCAGGTGGCTGCAATTCTTCGCGGAAAGAACAAGCCCACTTTTACACCCAACTGTGACACTGGTGATCATGTCATCATTGTTAATGCATCCAAGGTTGTGCTCTCTGGCAAGAAGCTCGACCAGAAGTATTACTATCATCATTCCGGTTATCCGGGCGGACTCAAAGAGGTTCCGTATCGCAAGCTGATGGCTGAGAAGCCTGAGTTTGCTGTAAAGCACGCAATCGTTGGCATGCTCCCGAAGGGACCCCTGGGACGTCAGATGGCCAAGAAGCTGCGCGTTTATGCAGGCCCAGAGCATGAGCATGAGGCACAGAAGCCGGAAGTGCTTGAGCTGATTAAGTGATAGCGGAAGGAGAAACACAAAAATGGCACAGGTTCAGTATCAGGCGGTCGGCCGCCGTAAAAAGGCCATTGCCCGTGTTCGACTCGTTCCGGGTGATGGAAAAATCCTCATCAATCGTCGTGAGATTGATAACTATTTCGGTCTTGAAACTCTCAAGATGACCGTTCGTCAGCCACTGGTTCTCACCGGTCTTGAGGGACGTTATGACATCCTTGTGAATGTCTATGGCGGCGGCCTCACCGGACAGGCAGGCGCAATTCGTCATGGCATTTCCCGCGCTCTTCTTAAGGTAGATCCGGAGCTTCGTGGTGCTCTTAAGAAGGCTGGATTCCTCACACGTGACCCGAGAATGAAAGAACGTAAGAAATACGGTCTCAAAGCGGCACGTCGTGCACCGCAGTTCTCCAAGCGTTAATTTTGGACGAACGCATATAGGAGGCTTAATTCATGGCAGTTGTAACGGTTTTAGTAACCATTTTGCTGGTCGTAAGCGCGTGCGTTCTGATTGGCACCGTCCTTCTTCAGCCCGGCGAATCCAATGGACTTGGAACGATTGCTGGCGGAGCAGAGACATTCTTTGGCAAGAACAAGTCAAAGTCAATGGAAGGAAAGCTCGCACTTGCTACAAAAATTTCTGCAGGCGTTTTCATTGTCTGTGCACTTGTTATCGCAGTGCTTGCCTGAGGCAAAGAATCTATAGACTGAAGCGAGAGCTTCAGTCTTTTTTATATGATTTGAGTCATTTGCTGGTGGTTGCACGCGTTTTGCTTTTTTGCTATACTGTCTGGGTGCAATTTAGGAGGAACGAAGGATGGCATATCAATCTAAAATTGCTGAGGCGATCATCCGCCGGCTTCCGATTTATTATCGATATCTGGATCAGCTTGAGAGTGAGGGCGTGGAACGTATTTCCTCACGGGAGCTTGGAAATCGGATGAATGTCACCGGGTCTCAGTTCCGACAGGATATCAGCTGCTTTGGCGGATTTGGGCAGCAGGGATACGGATACCATGTTCCGACACTCAAACGTCATATTGGCGAGATTCTCGGAATGGACCGTGGATATGCGGCGGTTCTTGTGGGTGTTGGAAATATGGGACGCGCCATTATGTCCTATGATGGGTTTCGGAAAGAAGGATTTCGCATTGTAGCGGCATTTGACAATGATCCGCATATTGTGGGAACGGAAATGAACGGACTGACGATTCGGGATTTCAGTGAGCTTGAACCGTTCCTTGAGGAACAGAAAATTGATGTCGGCGTGATCTGCGTACCGGCAGACAATGCACAGATGGTTGCGGATCTGCTTGTCAATAACGGAATTCAGGCACTCTGGAATTTTGCACCGGTGGATCTTCATCATCCCGATACGGTGAAAAGCACAAATGTCCATTTGTCAGACAGCCTGCACATCCTGACGTATCTCATGAATGAGGATGCGTTGTTTGAAAAGAAGAAAAACCATTCTTTGACCTGAGGAAAAGGGGAATAAGATGCAGCCATATGAGAAAGAGAAGAAATCGTTTCCATTTTGGACGATCCTGGTTCTCATCATCTGCGCTGGAATCTGGTTCGGCGGATTTTGGCTTTTTAAGCAGCAGACAGGGATGTATGAGGCATATCAAAAGGAAACACAGCGCGTTCTCTCTCTGTCGGATACGTATGTTCCGGGCGTCATGGTGGACGGGGTAGACCTTGGCGGCATGACAGAGGAACAGGCACGTGCACTCTTTTCCGAGCGTCAAAACAAGACGGCGGGTGATTTTGCTCTCGTGATCCAGTATGGAGACCGGAAATGGCGGATGACCTCAAGTGAAATTCCCATGATCTTCGATGCGGATATGATCCTTGAACGTGCATTCCTCCCGGGACATGTGGGCACACTGGAGGAACGGAACCGCAGCATGGATGAGGCGGCAAATGGGGCATACACCTTTGAAACAAGCTATGTGTATGACCTGACGAAGATTGCGTCGTTTGTTGAGATTATCGGAGATGCGATTGACATTGAACCGGTGGATGCGACGCTGGATGCCTTTGATGCAGATACGCAGCAGTTTACCATGAAAGAGGGCACGACAGGACTTCGTGCAGACCGCGAGAAACTGATGAGCGACATTTTGCAGGTACTTGAAAACGACCTGCAGGATGAGGTCATTTGGGTGTCGACCGGCACGATTGAACCGGAGCTGCATGCGGCGGATCTATACCCTCATTTTGGTAAAATGTCGACGTTTACCACGGAAACCACGAAGGATCGGGACAGAAACAAAAATATTGAGATTTCGGCAGCAGCCCTGAACGGCAAGGTGGTCTATCCGGGAGAATCCCTGTCCTTTAACAATACTACCGGGAAACGGACGTATGAAAAGGGATATCGGGAAGCACATGCGATTGTTGGCGGTGTTCTTGTGGACGATACAGGGGGTGGCGTATGCCAGACCAGTTCAACCCTGTTTAATGCGGTGGTTCGGGCGGATCTTGAAATCGTAAAGCGGTATGCGCATAGCTGGCCGTCCATTTATGTAAACCGTGGCGAGGATGCGACAGTCAACTGGCCTAATCGTGATTTTGTCTTCAAAAACACGTCCCCGTACCCAATCTTTATTCGTGCATGGTATGATAAATATCAGGTTACGGTGGAGATCTACGGACTGATTCCGGATGGGTTTGCCAGAATTGATCTTGAATCCGAAACCGTGAAGACGATTAAGCCCTCGGATGATGTGCTGTATACGCTGGATGAATCCCTTCCCCTAGGGACGCGCCAGCAGGGGCACAGCAAACGGACGGGATATATTGTCGATACATATAAAGTGTATTATGATGCGGAGGGAAATGTCATAAACCGCATCAAGCTTTGGACAACCAATTATCCTGCGACACAGCAGGAGATTGTCTATCATTAGATAAAACTGATTACATCGAACCGGAAGGAAGTCAGGCTTTCGTAAAGCCTGATCATTGTGATAAATCATGAAAAAGGGCGATTTACGGAGAAACGAGGTCATTGAGACTGCGGAACGTTTGTTTTATACAAAGGGATATGAGAAAACCTCTGTTCAGGACATCCTGGATGAAATGCATTTTTCAAAGGGCGGGTTTTATCATCATTTTGACAGCAAACTGTCCCTTCTTCAGGCGATTTGTGAACAGCGAACCGAGGAAACCTGCGAGGCTGCCATTAAGAACGGATCACGGGAATATAAATATGAAAGTGAACGCCTCAATGCGGTTCTCAGTTCCTCTGCACTCTGGAACAGCGGGAATGCCGGGTTCGTTTCTCTTCTGATTACGGTTGCTTACCGTGAAGATGGTGCGCTGATGCGGGAGAAAATGAAAAATTCGCAGCTGCGCGGCATGGTGCCGATTGTCGAGGAGATCGTCAAATCGGGTCTCAGGAAAGGGGAGTTCTACTCCCCGGATACACGGGCAACAGCTGAACTGGTTCTGCGGTTATATATGCAGTTTACCGATGACATTGCTTTTTTACTCGCGGAGGAAACGGACCTGAATGTCCTCCTAGAGGCCATGGTGCGGAAACTGTGGGTGTATCGCGGTGCCATTGAGCGCATTCTGATTGCACCACTGGGGTCCATTATTCTCTTTGACGCGGAGGATCTTGTGAAGCTTGGAAAGCAGGTGCTCGCGGACCGGGCACAGCAAAAGCAGGAGACAGAGCAAAATACGGTAAATCCGTAACGCATAACGTGAAATGTTTTTAAACAGGAGATGGTTTCATGAAGTTTATTTTGGATATTTTGCGCGGAATTGTCATCGGTGTGGCTAACATTATTCCGGGCGTCAGCGGCGGAACCATGATGGTTTCCATGGGCATTTATGATACACTGATTGGCTGTATCAACAATCTTTTTAAGAAATTTAAGGAATCCATCCTTACTCTTCTGCCATACGTGATTGGTATGGCAATAGGTATTTTGGGACTTGCCAAGCTTATTGTTTACTCTCTTGAACACTTTCCACTGCCCACAGGCGTCCTCTTCATCGGCCTCATTTTCGGCAGCATTCCGATTATTCTGGGGCGGATTAAGGAAGGCATAGATCATCGGTTCCATGTGCTTGAATTTGCCATTGGCTTTGCTGTTGTTGTCGGTCTTCAGCTCCTTGGCAGCGGAAACGGCAAAGATGCGGCCATGAACATGAGCCCCGTGCTTGTCATCGTCCTGTTCCTGATGGGTGTGATTGCCTCTGCGACAATGGTCATCCCCGGCGTTTCCGGCTCGATGATGCTGATGCTCCTTGGCTATTACAATCCGATTGTCGGCGCAATCAGCGGCCTTCTGGATGGTCTTGTTGCCCGCAATTTCAGTGCAGTCCTTTCCTGTGTCGCCGTTCTCCTTCCCTTTGGAATCGGTGTGATTGTCGGCATCTTTGCGATTGCCAAGCTGATCGAGGTTCTGCTCAAAAAAGCGCCTGCCCGTACGTTCAGCTTTATTTTGGGACTGGTGATTGCCTCTCCGGTTGCCATCCTGATGGAAACAAGCTTTGCCGGCATTACCGTCGTAACTGTTCTTGCCTCCATTGTCTGTTTTGCAGTGGGCTTTATCGTCGCACTCAAGCTGGGCGAGTGACCCCGGATCATCAGCAGGGAGCAGCGCAAGACTGCTCCCTGCTGCTCAGAAAGCAGGAAGATCAGGGCCGCACATTTGTGCGGCTTTTTTTGATTCATATGTGGTATTCTCCTGTCAGAACGCATAAAGAAATCATCAACACATTGGAGGGATTTGTTCAAAATTATGTTATTGTGTTGACAATCAACAGAGTGTCGAATATAATACACCACGTTTTCAGCCTTATTAAGAGTGACTGAGGGATTAGGCCCGATGACGTCCGGCAACCGGTAAACCCGGTGCTAAATCCTACGGTATTAACCGGCAGATGAGGCGCACGATGGATTGTATGCCGCCTGTGTCTGCACAGACGGTTTCTTTTTATACATTCAAACAGGAGGGTACAATGAGGAGATTATTCACATCTGAATCTGTAACGGAGGGACATCCGGATAAAATCTGTGACCAGGTGAGCGATGCGGTACTGGACGCCATTCTGGCGCAGGACCCTGAGGCACATGTGGCATGTGAGACAGCAACCACCACGGGCATGATCCTTGTCATGGGCGAGGTAACGACCAAGGCCAATATTAAAGTGGATGAAATTGTGCGTGAGGTTGTCTGCGGCATTGGATATGACCGGGCGAAATATGGCTTCGATGGCCACACCTGCTCGGTGATCACGGCACTCCACGAGCAGAGTCCGGATATTGCTCAGGGGGTCAATGCTGCACTTGAGGGACGTGACAAGGGCGAACAGGATATCGGCGCTGGGGATCAGGGCATGATGTTTGGCTTTGCCTGCAATGAAACACCGGAGCTCATGCCCATGCCTATCGCGTTGGCACATCGGATTACCCGCAGGCTGTCTGAGGCACGCCGGAGTGGCGAGATTGACTGGCTGCGCCCGGATGGCAAGAGTCAGGTTACAGTCGAATATGATGGGGATCGTCCTGTTCGGGTAGACACGGTGGTTGTTTCTACTCAGCATGAACCTGGCATTTCTCATGCGCAGATTACCGATGAAATCATTGCCAAGGTGATTCGGGAGGCGATTCCGGAAGAGTTGCTGGATGACAACACAAAGTTCTTCATCAATCCGACCGGCAAGTTTGAAATCGGCGGACCGATGGGCGATGCCGGACTGACCGGACGGAAAATCATCGTTGATACCTATGGCGGATATGCCCGTCATGGCGGCGGCGCATTCAGCGGAAAGGATCCGACAAAGGTGGATCGGAGCGCTGCTTATGCGGCACGTTATGCAGCAAAGAATATTGTTGCTGCGGGACTTGCAGATCGCTGTGAGATCCAGCTGGCCTATGCCATTGGTGTTGCAAGACCGGTTTCAATTCTGGTGGACACGTTTGGAACAGGCAAGGTCTCGGATGATCATCTGGCCGAGGTTGTGGGGAAGGTCTTTGACCTGCGTCCTGCCGGCATTATCAATATGCTCAACCTGCGTCGCCCGATTTATCAGGCAACGGCAGCGTTTGGCCACTTTGGCAGGACGGATGTCTCGCTGCCCTGGGAGCAGACAGATCGTGTTGAAGCATTGAAGAAGGCACTGTAACGTTAAGAAGCACGGCTGGAGCCGTGCTTTTCTCAAAAGAGGAGTGAAAAGGTATGAACTTGATTATCATCGCGGCATTACTATGTGCTTTTCTGTTGATTGAAAAGAAGTGGATTCCCTCTGCGGTGGCGGAGGAGGAATGGAGCGCTGAGGAAATTGTCGGTGCCCCGGGCGTTGCTGATGAGGAATCCGTGCGAAATAAGTATCGGACCATCACGGAGAAGCTGATCGCAGATCAGCGGAGTATTACGACCATGGAGAGCTGCACCTCTGGGCAGATTGCATCTCTCATTACCGATACGGAGGGTGCATCTGCCATTCTGAAAGGGGCATTTGTGACCTATTCCAACAAAGCCAAGATTTTGCAGGGGGTAGATCCGAAAATCATTGATCAATATGGGGTCTACTCAAGCGAGACAGCTGTGGCAATGGCGAAGGCATGCAAAATGACGTATGATGCAGACATTGGCGTCGGCATCACCGGAACATTTGGCAATGTGGACCCCAACAACAGGGACAGCGCTCCGGGAGAGGTCTATTTTGCGATTGCGCGAGAGGGGAAAACGAAGGCATACCACTGCGCTGTGCCACCTCAGCCCTCGCGGTTTTCCTATAAGCTCTATATGGCCGATGTCATTGCGGATCGGCTAATGCAAAGCGTGTAATCCCATCTTTCTCTTCCAGATGCTTTTGATTCTGTAATCTGGCAGGAGGGGAGGCATTGGATGTCCCTTTTTTTGAGATCGTGGCGGGTCAGAGCATTTTTTGTAAGAAAGGATTGCATTTTATATTTGAAGACGATATAATGACAAAGCTTTATAAAATGAAAAGGAGTGCTACTTCTCTATGAATTTAGAATTGTTGAACGCCATTGGAACAGCGGTTGCCGAAGCAGGTGATGCAGGTGCTGCCACAGCAGCAGAGGAAATGTCCGGCGGCTCTATGATTATCTATTATGCCATCCAGCTTGCTCCGATGATTCTGATCTTTGTCGTTTTCTACTTCATCCTGATTCGTCCGCAGAGAAAAAAGGATAAAGAAGCAAAGGAAATGCTGAATAATCTTAAGGTTGGTGACAATATCTGCACCATCGGCGGTATTTATGCAAAGATTGTCAGCATCAAGGATGATACGCTTACGATTGAAATTGGTAAGGATAAGACGCAGATGATCATTGCCCGCTGGGCAGTGCGCAATGTGGAGCAGCTGTCCATCACCAATGATGCTGAGCAGCTGATCTGATCGCATGTATCTTTGATTCTTCCGTAAAGGCGATTGCAAGGGTATATTAAAAAACGGGATGTCATAAGGCATCCCGTTTTTAGCTGATTATAGCATGAAATTGTTCTATAATCAGCTAAAACTTGATAAAACTAACATGTTTTAGCTGGTTATAAGAGGATTGATGATATGCTGATTGTTGGAAGGCATAAAGAACAGCAGCTTCTGGCTGACTGTCTTCAGTCACCCAGACCGGAATTTCTGGCCGTATTTGGAAGACGACGTGTAGGGAAAACTTATCTGATCCGTCAGTACTTTAATGACCGGTTTTCTTTCTATGCAACGGGAGAATTTAGTGAAAGAACAAAATCCCAATTGAAACTGTTTCATGAACAGTTGCGAAAATATGGGGAGACTTTGGGAACTGCGCCAAAGGACTGGCTGGAAGCGTTTTCGCGTCTGCGTAATCTTTTGGAAAGACAGGACATATATCGTGATCCCTCCGGGAAAAAGATTGTTTTTCTGGACGAAGTTCCATGCATGGATACTGCACGGTCTGATTTTCGCAGTGCTCTCGATTACTTCTGGAACAGTTGGGGATCTGTCCAGCCTGATTTGATTCTGATTGTTTGTGGTTCGGCAACTTCCTGGATCGTTGAGCATTTATTGGATGGACGAGGTGGTTTTTATAATCGGATTACTCGCCAGATATATGTTAAGCCTTTCAGTCTGAAGGAATGTGAACTTCTTTGTATCGCGAATGGCCTTATGTTGACACGGCCTCAGGTTATGGAAGCGTATATGATTCTGGGTGGTATTCCATACTATCTGAATCTGTTGAATCCACGGTTCAGCCTTCCTCAAAACGTTCAGGAGATGTGTTTCCAGGATACCGCTCCTCTCAGGGATGAGTATCATCGCCTATTTCATTCTCTGTTCCGCAATCCGGAAAAGCATCTTGCGATCATTAAGGCAGCCGCTTCCCGTCGCAGTGGGATCACACGTAAGGAACTCACTGAGTTTCCGTCAATCGGAAACGGTGAAAGTCTCACGAAAGCGCTTTCTGAACTGGAACAATGCGGATTTCTTCGGAAATTCAGAGCGTCTGGAGCTGAAAAAAACGGCATGCTGTATCAGATTATTGATCCGTTTGTTCTTTTCTCTCTTCGTTTCCTTCAGAGCGATCAGATTCATTCATGGACAAGTTTTGTCGGGACTCCTGGGTATTATGCATGGAAAGGGAATGCCTTTGAAATTCTTTGCCTCAACCATGTGGACCAAATCAAAGGAGCACTGGAAATCCGGGGCGTTGAAACAGAAGAGTATGCTTGGCGCAGTCGGGCATCTTCTCCGGGCGTGCAGATAGACCTGCTGATTGACAGAAGAGATCATGTGATCAATCTTTGCGAGATGAAATGTACGGATCAACCGTTTACAATAGATGCCTCTTACGAAAAGCAATTGCTTGAAAAGGCAACTGTTTTCCGTGTTGAATCAAAAACGAAAAAAGCGGTTCATCTGACGATGGTTTCTGACAGTGGTCTCGTGCATAACGCGCATTCAGGAATCATTCTTGATGAAATATCGGGGGACGAGCTGTTTTCCTGATGCACAAGAATGAAACGCTGACTATGACATTTTTCCGGAGAATCATCCAAATAGAAGTTCCATTTTTATCTTGCGGTGTTTAAGTAATCAATAGTAACTGGGAGGGAAAAACGATGTTCCTTAAAATTCTGAAAGTTGTTTTCCGCATTCTGATTTCCCTGGTGCTTATCGTCGCCATCGGTTTGGGTGTCCTGAGCATTGCAGAATACCGACCCAAAGATGTGGAGACCGTGACAGGTGCACATGAAGTGGAGGCGTTGCTGGAAACAGGCAAATCCATTTCCCTGGTCAGCTGGAACACGGGGTATGGTGCCCTGAGCGATAATGCGGATTTCTTTATGGACGGCGGAAAATCTGTCTATTCCTCCTCCCGGGAACGGGTGGAAGAGAACCTGGGCGGCATACGGGAGACGCTCAAAAAACTGAATCCGGATCTGGTCCTTTTGCAGGAGGTGGACATCAACTCCTCCCGCAGTTACGGAATTGATGAACGGACTGTATTACGGGAAGCGATCCCCGGAGCGGACGAGTCCTTTGCCTACAACTTTAATGCTCTGTTTGTCCCATATCCCATTCCGCCCATCGGGCATGTGGAAGGCGGCCTGTTCACCCTGTCCCGGGCCCCGGCGACCATGGCGGAACGGATCTCCTTGCCCTGTCCCTTTTCCTGGCCCGTCCGAATCGTGAACCTCAAAAGATGTCTGCTGGTCAGCCGTTTTCCTGTTCTGGGAACGGATCGGGAACTGGTGCTGATCAACCTGCACCTGGAAGCCTATGATTCCGGCGCGGGAAAGGAAGCTCAGACGAAACAGCTGGTTTCCTTTATGGAGGAGGAGTATGCCAAAGGAAACTATGTGATCGCCGGTGGCGATTTCAACCAGCGTTTCACCAACATTGACCAAAGTGCATATCCCGTATACAGCGGGATGTGGCAGCCCGGAACCATCGAGGCGGAGGCTTTTGGCAGCAACTTTTCCCTGCTGATGGACAATACAACCCCTACATGCCGTTCCCTGGATAAGCCTCTGGCCGGTGCGGATCTGCAGGGATTCCAGTTCTATCTGATTGATGGATTTATCTGTTCCGCCAATGTTCAGGTGGAGGCCATGGAAACCATCGACGAAGGCTTTGTCTCCTCGGATCACAATCCGATCCGTCTTCTCTTCACGCTGGAGCCGTAAGTCTTCTTAATATAGATATCAACCATTCCGGGCTCCTGGTAAAATGGTCGGCTTCACCTGAGGAAAGCAACAAAAAAACCTGATCTTTCGATCAGGCTTTTTTTGGCTCCCCAGGTAGGGCTCGAACCTACAACCCTTCGGTTAACAGCCGAATGCTCTGCCATTGAGCTACTGAGGATGGTGGATTGAAGTGGACTCGAACCACCGACCTCCCGCTTATCAGGCGGGTGCTCTAACCGGCTGAGCTATCAATCCAAACAGGTGGAATTATAATGCGGAATCGGGGAGTTGTCAATTAAAAAAATATGAAGGAAATTAGGGAGGTTTGAACAAAATTTTCATACAGTACATATGGAATGATCAGATTTAAAGGGCGACAGGGAAGGCGGCCAGATGCCCCTATCTAACAAACGAAAAGAGGCTGCCTTGTGGCAGCCTCGGATAGGTGAGGGTGACATCAGGAACGGAAGAGGATGTTGTTGATGATGCTCTCAAGATACTCCTGACGTCCGGAACCCGGATTCTCGGGCTTCTTAAGTTCTGCGGCATACTGTGCACATTCCTCCATGGTGGCGGTGCCGTCATGGATGCGCTTGCCGATGCCGGACTCATAGCTTGCATAACGCTCTTTTACGAACTCGTCGATGCGTCCGTCTTCAATGATTTCGGCTGCCTTGATGAGGCCAAGAGCGAGGGTGTCCATACCAGCGATATAGGAGAAGAACATGTCCTCGAATGTATTGCTGGGACGACGGCACTTGGAGTCGAAGTTGAATCCGCCACGGAGGCCGCCTGCCTTGATGATCTCATACATGGCAAGAGTGGTGTCGTAGACGTTTGTCGGGAACTGGTCGGTATCCCAACCAAGGAGCATGTCGCCCTGGTTGGCATCGACGGAGCCCATCATTCCGTTTACGGCGCAGACGCGAAGCTCGTGCTGGAGGGTATGTCCGGCGAGGGTTGCGTGGTTTGCTTCAATGTTCATCTTGAAGTCTTTGTCAAGGCCGTATTTGCGGAGGAAGCCGATCGCGGTCGCGGCGTCGAAGTCATACTGATGCTTCATGGGCTCCTTTGGCTTCGGCTCGATATAGAAGTCACCGGTAAAGCCGATCTTGCGGCCATAGTCACGGGCCATGGTGAAGAGACGGGCGATGTTTTCCTCTTCAAGCTTCATGTTGGTGTTGAGAAGCGTCTCATATCCCTCGCGGCCACCCCAGAAGACATAACCCTTGGCACCAAGCTTAACAGCATTCTCAATGCCCTTCTTGGCCTGTGCGGCGGCAAAACAGAAGACATCCGCGGAGTTGCTGCTGCCGGCACCGTTCATGTAACGGGGATTGCCGAACATATTGCAGGTGGTCCAGAGACACTTGATGTCGGTGCCCTTTGTCTTTTCAAGGATGTAATCCGTGATTTCGTCAAGACGCTGGTTGGTGACGTTGATGTCCTCCGGATCCTCGGGGACGATATCGACATCATGGAAGCAATAGTACTTAATGCCAAGCTTCTGCATGAATTCAATGCCGGCATCTACTTTTGCCTTGGCATGCTCCATGGTACCAGGGACACAGCCAAAGCTCTTGTCTGTCGTTCCGACACCGAACATGTCAACACCATTGGCGCACAGATTGTGCCACCATGCCATTGCAAAGGGAAGATGTTCTTCCATGGTCTTGCCGAGGATCACACGTTTTGGATCATAGTACTTAAAGGCAAAGGTGTTCTTGCTGTCGCGTCCTTCATACTTTACCTGCGGGATGTTGTCAAAAAAGCTCATGGGTTTCCTCCTTGTGTTGTTATGATTGGACAGAGTCACGTCTCTGTATCCTTATGGAAAGTATAAAGAAATGAGCCCGTTTTGTCAATCTGCAGCGCTTTGACCGAACAATAAAAAGAGCCCTCTGAGGAGATGGCCTGCGCAGCAAACAGTTTGTCAGAGAATGAGCACTGACAAAAGTCACTGCGCCGAAAGACCAAGTTGCTCGTCAGAGAGGGCTCAAGTGTCATGCAGAATGGGCGGCCTGCCGTTTTGGGGAGAGGGAGGGACAGGTTTCAATGGCGTTCACGCTGTCGGTAGCTGGAACAGCAGTATGATGAGCCTTTGTCAGCAGCACCTTTTTGCATCTTGCATAAGCGGGGAAGAGGAAAAGATCGGCAAGAACCCAGGCCAGGGGACTTGCAAGTGTACAGCCAAAGAATCCCAGTGCGGGAACGAGAACAGCACCTGCGATAATGCGGGCGATCATCTCCATAAGACCGGAGAAGATGGCGAACACGGAAAAGCCCATGCCCTGGATGGAAAAGCGGATCACATTAACCAGCGTAAGCGCCGGATAAAACAGCGTATTCATGAGAAGGTACTGATGAGAGAGCACGAGGAGCTCTTTGGAGCTGCTGCCAGTGATGAACAGGGCAGCCAGCGAGGTTCCGAACAGCTGACAGATGGTGATGGCGAGGATGGAATAAACGGCGCCCATCAGGGAGGCGGTCTTTATGCCGCGATCAAGACGGTCATAGTGACCGGCACCGACATTCTGCGCACTGTATGTTGCCATGGTGCTGCCAAGGCCGTTGGGCACGCAGGCAAGGAAATTACCGATCTTGCTGGCAGCGGTAACGGCGGCAACGGCAGAGGAGCCGAGGGAATTGACACCGATCTGAAGAATGACGGACCCGATGGCGGTGATGGAATACTGCAGGCCCATGGGGATGCCAGTGATGCAGAGCTCGTGAATGCGGCTGCCCATTGGTCGCAGATCCATCCGCGTGAGATGGAGAATGGGGAAGCGATGGGCAATCCAGACAAGACATAAGAGTCCGGAAAATCCCTGACTCATGACGGTTGCGAGGGAGGCACCCAGGATCCCCAGGTTCAGGCGCAGAATAAAGAAGAGGTCCAGAGCAACGTTAAGAACAGAGGAAAACACGAGGAAGGCAAGCGGGGTTTTGCTGTCGCCAAGTGCCTGCAGGTAAGCAGAGAGAAGGTTATAAAGAAGGGTACAGGGGATGCCTGCAAAAATCACACGGATATACTGATGGGCAGGGTCAAGGCAGTCTGCCGGTGTGCCCATGAGGAGGAGAATGTTCCTACAGAAAAGAACGGTAATCACCGTCAAAACGAACCCAAACAGAACGCAGAGGAGAATGCCGTTTCCGACAAACTGGCGAAGCCGTTTGTGATCACCGGCACCGAAACAGCGGGCAACGGGAATCGCAAAACCGGAACAGATGCCCATGCAGAAACCGATCACGAGAAAGTTGATGGAGCCGGTGGCACCGACGCCTGCCAGAGCGGTGACGCCAAGCGTCCTGCCGACGATCATGGTATCGACGAGATTGTATAATTGCTGGAAGATCATTCCGGCAAGAAGGGGAAGCGTAAAGCCGAGAATCAGGCGTAGCGGATTTCCCCGAGTCATATCTTTTGTCATAAGGCCTCCAAAAAAGTGATTCAACATTTGGAATCGGCCGGTATTATAGGCGTCTGCTCGACATTTGGCAAGTGGTACTTTTTACAAGAAATCTGGGATAAAGCGTATGAAAAATAGCCTCTTTTCTTCCTGAAAAGAGGCAAAAAAATGAGAAATTAGTCGTATATGACAATATCTGGCGGAACGTTTTTGGTGAATTCCGATATTCTCTGAATAGTAATCAAATCGGAGATGCCCTCAGTGTTCAGGAAGATTCCGATAAAGATCATGTCGAAGTCGACATAAATCGCGGGAAAAGGCGTAAAAAGGACCATATGAGTTCCTTCTTTCTTTGCAGTGGGCGTGCGGAATATGCAAAGCAAGTGAAACGGCAATATGGAGGAGCCATGCCCATCGCGTACGCGATGGTTTTGTCAGAAAGCAGGTACTTGACATATGGCTTGGCGAATCAACAGACCCAAATGTACATGCAGAGGAGTATGGGCCTCGGGTCATCATGGCAGTCCCAATGCACCTGAGGAAAGAAAATTTGACAGTGAGTGTGCCGTGGAATATAATGAGCCGTAATATGCTTGAGGACGGGCAGCGAGAATGAGACGATGGACCTGTCCTGGCAGTTGATATGTTAGGGAGTGACGATATGCCGGAAAAGCGCCGGTTGCCAACACTGAATATTATCATTGTAGGGTGCGGAAAAGTCGGAAGCACGCTGGTAGAACAGCTGTCTAAGGAAGGGCATGACATCACCGTCGTGGATACCAATGAACGCGTGATCCAGGATATCACGGATATGTATGATGTCATGGGCATTGTCGGCAGCGGCGTCCATATGCAGGTGCTGCGGGATGCAGGGCTTGGAACAGCGGACATCGTGATTGCAGTTACCGGCTCAGATGAAATCAATCTGCTTTGCTGCACGATTGCAAAGAAGGTCGGTGCACGGCTGGCGGTCATTGCAAGGGTCAGAAGCCCGGAATACTCGGAGGAACTGCCGTATTTGCGGCAGCAGCTGGGCATTGCCATGATCATCAACCCGGATCTTGAGGCCGCCCGGGAAATCGCACGGATCATCTCAAGGCCCCAGGCACTCTCCGTAAATGCCTTCGCAAAAGGGCATGCGGAGCTGGTTCGCTTTACCATTCAGAAAAACAATGTATTGGATGGAAAGCGCATTCTGGATCTGGATCGCCTCTTTTCTTTCGGATACATCCTGTGCGCCATTGAACGGAATGGCGAGGTCACCATTCCAAAGGGCATGGATACGCTGCAGGCGGGAGATGAGATCACCATTTTGGCCGCATCCAGGGATGTTCATAAGATCTTCTCTGCGATTGGAATGAAAACCGGTGCCCTTCATACGTGCATGATCATCGGTGGAGGAAAAACTTCTTATTATCTTGCCCGCCAGCTGCTTGAGCAGAAAATGGATGTGCGGATTATTGAATCCAATCCGGAACGGTGCGATGAACTGAGCTCGCTTCTTCCCGAGGCCATTGTCATCAATGGAAACGGCAGTAGCGAGCAGGTCCTGAGGGAAGAGGGCATTGATACGGTGGAATCCTTTGCCGCGCTTACGGGCATTGATGAGGAAAACATTCTGATGTCGCTCTATGCCAACCGGATTCCCGGACTTAAAACCATTACGAAGATCAACCGAATCACCTTTAATGATGTCATAGATGACCTGAAGCTGGGCAGTGTGGTCTACCCCAAGTACATCTGTGCCGAGGAAATCACGGCCTATGTACGTGCACGGAGAAATTCCATTGGCAGTAATGTGGAAACGCTGTATCACATGTTTGACAATCGCGTGGAGGCTATTGAATTTCACATTGAGCGTGGCTCGCCGGTGATCGGAACGCCGCTGATGAATCTCAAGATGAAGAACCAGCTTCTGGTTGCCTGTGTCAACCGGAACGGCAAAATTCTGTTCCCCCGTGGACAGGATACCATTGAGGCAGGTGACTCTGTGATCATCATTACAAAACACACCGGCTTGTCCGATGCGGCGGATATTCTGCTGTGAGGGATGTATGAGGAGCATTATCTATATTCTTGGATGGATCCTTCTGATCGTTGCCGTCATGATGGTGATGCCCATGGCGGTAGCTGCGATCTATATGGAAACGGAGGGATTTGCCTTCCTTGGCACAGCAGCCCTCAGTGCCATTCTTGGGTTTATTTTAATCAAGACGAGGCCGGAAACCATTCGCTTTCAGGCGAAGGAGGGCCTGGCCTGTACGGCACTTGGCTGGATAGTGATGAGTATCATCGGCGCGGTTCCCCTTACGGTTTCGGGAGAAATCCCGTCCTATCTGGATGCGGTTTTTGAAACGGTTTCGGGATTTACGACCACA